>DASUOZ010000142.1:0-6684 GCA_036276375.1 Pyrinomonadaceae bacterium
CTCACGGCTGTTTTTGGTACAGGAACAACTTACCCTTGATCATTCCAAGTACATGATAATGCTACACAGATGTACGCTAGCGTACTTCCTTATTATGCGTCTCCGCGTAAGCTGCGCAGCCTAATCAATCAAACCAACAACCTGTAATCGGCACACGGTTCGCTTAGGGCACCGACATGCACATCGACTCCATCCGCACTCTCGCCGGACCTAATGTTTACAGCCATCGTCCTGTGCTGCTGATGCGCTTGGATCTCCAGGACCTGGATCGCAAGGAGACGCGCGAGTTCAAAGGCTTCAACGATCGTTTGCTCGCTTGTTTGCCCGGACTGAACGAACATCAATGTAGCCTTGGTCGACCCGGCGGGTTTGTGCAACGGCTCGAAGAAGGTACTTATTTTGGTCACGTCGTCGAGCATGTCGCGATCGAGTTAGCAGCGCTCGCGGAGGTCGGCGCCAATCACGGCAAGACTCGACACTCCGGCGAGGCGCGCGTTTACAACGTGGCGATCGAATACAAAGCGGAACACGCGTCGCGTTACTTGTTGGAGGTCGCAGTGCGACTGGTAACGGCCGTTTTGAACTCGGAAGTATTTCCGGTCGGCAAAGAGATTTGGGAAGCGAAACAGATCGCGGCGCAGACTGAGCTCGGTCCAAGCACACGCACGATTGTCGAAGCGGCGGAGCGAAGAAACATTCCGTGGCGGCGTGAAGGCGACGAGAGTCTCGTTCAACTCGGTTACGGCAAGAACCGGCATTACATCCAGGCGGCGATGACTGATCGTACGAGTGCAACCGCCGTCGCGCTGGTCCAGGACAAGGAATACACGAAGACCCTGCTGAGCCGCGCCGGCATTCCGGTGCCGGAAGGTCGCGTGGTGAGATCGGCGGCGGAAGCGATCGCAGCGTTGCATGAGCTCGGCGCACCGCTCGTAGTTAAGCCGTTGACTGGACGTCAGGGCCACGGCGTTTCGATCGGCCTGGAAACCGAAAACGACATGCAGCAGGCCTACAACGACGCGAGCTCATTCTCTCCCACCGTGCTGGTTGAGAAACTTTTGACAGGCCGCAACTACCGGCTGCTCGTCGTGGACAACAAACTGGTTGCGGCCAGCGAGCGTATGCCCTGCCACGTCGTCGGCGACGGCAAACACACCATCAAGGAATTGATTGACGCGGAAAATCGCAATCCGCTCCGCGGCGAAGGACACGAAAAGCCCCTCACGCAGATTCGAGTAGACCATTCCGTGGTCCAGCATCTCCGGCGAGTGGGTTTGAAGACGAAGTACGTTCCGGCCGCCGGCGAACAGATCACGCTCTCGGAGCGAGTGAACCTTTCGGCCGGCGCTACCGCAAGCGACGTCACCGATAAGGTTCATCCGTCGATCAAATCGATGTGCGAGCGCGCCGCGCGCCTCGTCGGCCTCGATATCTGTGGCGTTGATTTGATTGCCGAAGACATTTCGCGGCCGGTCAAGAATGGCGGCATTCTGGAGTTGAACTCCTGTCCGGGTTTGCGCATGCATTGCTTTCCGAGCCACGGCAAACCACGCGACGTCGGCGACGCAATCGTCGAAATGCTGTATCCGAAAGGCGAGAACGGTCGCATTCCGATCTTCAGTGTGACTGGCACGAACGGCAAAACGACCGTGACGCGCGTGATTGGTCACGTGCTGGAAAACTTCGGAATGACTGTGGGTATGACGACGACTGACGGTATCTACATCGCCGGCGAGCGCGTCGTCGAAGGCGACACAACCGGGCCGGGATCCGCGCAGGCGGTGCTGTCCGATCCGGCTGTTGAAGTAGCAGTGCTGGAAAATGCGCGCGGCGGAATTATTCGCCGCGGGCTCGGTTACGACTGGTCAGACGTCGGCGTGATCACAAACATCGGCGAAGATCACCTGGGCCAGGACGGGATCAGGACCGTTGACGATGTCGCCTACATCAAATCGCTGGTAGCGGAACGCGTAGTAGAGGGCGGCACGTTGGTGTTGAACGCCGATAACGAGCACGTCGTCCGCATCAGTCGCCAAAGAGCGGTGACCAAACGCAAGAAGCGCATCGTCTACTTCTCTCTGCAGCCTGACAACCCGGTCGTTCGCGAACATCTGCAACAGGGAGGCACTGCGTTTCTTTACCAGGACAACTGGTTGGTTGAAGTTAACAGGAACGAAGCTCACCGGATTATTGACGTGACGTCAGTGCCCGCCACGATGGACGGCAGCGCCGAGTTTCAGGTGGCAAACCTGCTCGCGGCCGTGGCTGCGTGTCGCGCCAAGAACGTGCCGCGCTACGTGATCTCGAAGAGCCTAAAAAAGTTTACCAGTTCAAACAACCCCGGCCGCGTGAATCTGTACAAGCTGAACGGCGGTCACGTGATGGTTGATTATGGTCACAACGCAAACGCGTTTGAAGCCATCTGCCGCATGGCGAGCAAGTGGGACGACCGGCGCGTCACGGGCGTGATCGGCGTACCGGGCGATCGTGCCGACAGTTTGATCCAGCATGCGGGGCGCGTTGCGGCGCGCGGCTTTCACCGGTTGATTATTCGTGAGGATCACGATCTGCGGGGCCGCGATCGCGGCGCTGTTGCGCAACTTCTCTGCGACGCCGCTCGCCACGAGGCGCCGGAAACAGACTGTCACGTGGTACTCGACGAGAGTGAAGCGCTGCTCCATGCAGTGAAGACGATGCAGCACGGCGAAGTGGTCGTGGTGTTTTATGAAAAACTCGAACCGCTGCGGCAGGTGCTTGAAACTTACGCAGCGCAACCAGTGCAATCACTGAATCCACCCAATCCGGAAATCAAACCTCGCCGGCCCGCCCGTCTGGCAAACGTAAATGGACGCCGCGTCGGGCTGCAATTGGCGCGGTCCACTTCCCGTCCGCAACCTTTAACGGGAGGCCTGGCTTAGTGGGCACACAGTGCCGGTGGTGAGCATTAAACCTACGTCAGCACTTCGTTGTTGCGCACCGCCGCGCGTTCGTTGAGCGTCGTGAGCCACGACGGCGACAATGCCGACTCACTCTCCGTGCCTTTCGCCTCACGCTCGCCAATGCCGCCCGGTCCCGGCAATAAGAGCTTGTTTGCCAGGCCGAAGATATTCGAAGTCACTTCCGGCGCCAACGTATCCAAAAGCACCGCCAGTTTCGCCGGCAACGAGATCACCAACTCCGTCCGTCCGCGCCGGCAAGCACTCACGATCTCGCGCGCCGCTCGCTCCGCACTGACCGAAAGCAGCGGTAACGCGTCGCTGATGCTGAACCATGCGTACTCTTCGCGATGCTTACCTTTGAAACCCGCATTACGCGGACTTCCGGTGCGCATCAGTCCCGGGCATACGGTCGTGACGGCGATCCCGTCTTTCAATAATTCCGTCTGCATACCTCGCGACAATCCCGTCAACGCAAACTTACTCGCGCAGTACGGCACGAGATGAGGCACACTCACCCTTCCGCCAATCGACGAGATGTTCACGATCCGTCCGCTCTTTTTCTGTCGCATGCGCGGCAACACAGCCATCATCGTGTGCAGCGGCGCCCAAAAGTGTGCGTTCATCGCCTTCTCGAAATCCGCCTGTGTCATCACTTCGATCGGACCCATCTGGATCACGCCCGCGTTGTTCACCAGAACATCGACGCCGCCTAAACGACTTTCAATCGCAGCCACCATCTCGAGCACATCCGTGCGGCTGGTCAGGTCGCAGCGATAAGCCATCACCTCGGCGCCTTGACTCTCGAGATCGATTCGCGCGCGTTCGAGCTCGTCCTCATCGCGCGCGCAGATCACGAGGCGCGCTCCCTCACTGGCAAACTCGCGCGCCATCACCAATCCGAGGCCGCGCGAGCCTCCGGTGATCAGCACGACCTTGTCCTGGAAGTCGTAATCCGAGTTGCGTCCCAAAAGTGATGTGAGCGCGTAGGCGCCGCCGGCGACTGCCGCTAACCCGAGAATCGTTGTTGTTTTTGACGTCATAGCGCCACTTCGTTACGCAACTCCTGCTCCGTCCGGAGCGCCGCCGCTGGCATCGCGGTTGCCGCGTTCAATTCAGTGAATTGAGGAGCTTACGGAGCGAGCGAGTTTTGCCCTGTAATTAAACAGGCGACTCCGCCCGACGTACGGTACGAATACATGCGTGTGTGTTCACGCAGCGACGAGGAAACCTTATGCCAACAGACAACGATGTCGCCAACGAAACGATAAAAACCACCAGCAATGCTCAACGACTGCTCGAAAAGCTAATGGCGGCCGAGCCGGTCGACGGCCCGTTCGTCAGTCTCTACCTGGACGCGCGTGTGGATGAAAATGGGAAGCGTAATTTCATGCCCGTCGTCCGCAAGCAACTGAAAGAGCGATCGAAGACTTACGACAAACACACGCCGGAACAGGAGAGTTTCGAAAAAGACGCCGCGCGCATTCTCAACTATCTGGAAACCGGAATTCCGACCACGGCACAAGGTCTCGCGATTTTCGCGTGCTCGACGGCCAACGACTACTTCGAGGCGGGTGAGTTTGAAGCGCCGTTCGAAAAGAACCGGCTGTTCGTCTCTGACCGGCCGCACGTTTATCCGCTCGCCCGCGTGGTCGATCAGTACCGGCGTTTCGCCGTCCTACTTGCCGACACCAATCGCGCGCGCATCTTCGTGTTCGCTGTTGGACGCACTGTCGAGGAGCATTCGGTGGAGAACGTGAAGACGAAACGCACGAGCGTCGGAGGCTGGTCGCAGGCGCGCTATCAGCGACACGAGGAAAACTACCATCTGCATCACGTTAAGGAAGTGGTCGACATGCTCGAGCGAGTCGTTCGCGAAGAAGACGTCGAACACGTGATTCTCGCCGGCGACGAAGAGACAGTGATTCCGTTGATTCGCGAACAACTGCCAAAAGCGTTGTCAGACAAAGTGATCGACGCGCTGAGCTTTGGCATCGACACGCCCGAGCACGAGCTGTTTGACGAATCGCTGAAAGCGTTTCGGCGTCACGACTCGCTTACGGACATGCAGAAAGTAGAACGGCTATTGAATGAGTTTCGCGCCGACGATCTGGGCGTTGCGGGCGTGCCGGACACACTGGCTGCACTTTCGAACGGTCAGGTTGAAGAAATGCTGATCGTTTCGTCGGCCGACAAATTGGCGTACGACGAAGAAGAAGTGAAGAAGGTGTTGGAGCTTTACGAACCGGACGGCGAGGTGCCTGCGCTCGATCAACGAACCATCGCTGACGAACTCGTGCGCCGCGCGAACCTGCTTTCGTCCGCCCGCGTGACGTTCATCGAAGACGACACGCGGCTGCAACAGGTCGGCGGCGTAGGCGCGTTGTTGCGTTATCGCATCTCGCCCGAGAATGCGGTGCCCTACGACGACAGCAGCGCCGTGCCGCGTTCACAAGCACTGACAACGCAAGCCTAATCAGGAGAGTTAAGAAAATGTCAGACAAAGATCGAAACAAGAAGGATCACGAGCGGAAGGACAAGAAGAACAAACGGATGCACGAGCGCGAGAACCCGCAGACGCTCGGGGCCGCGCCGCGACAGCAGGCCAAAGACGAGTCGAATCTGAACGAGGTGACTACGGATGACAAACAAAAGTAAGGACCGGCTCAACCAGCCGCCAACCGGGCAGGGCAAGAAACAGAGCCCTCGTTCCGGCGCCGAGCACAAGTTGGACAAACGATCTGAAGTGCTGCAAGCCGCAGGCGCCGAGCAAAACATCGGCACCGCCGAAGATGAAGAAGCTTCACGCAGCACCGGCAAGACAAATCCCAAGCGCCCGAAGGCTGGGCGGTAACCAAACCTGGCGAGAAGCGGAGATCACGCTTCGCTTCTCCCAGTTAACTCGTTCGTGAGTAGCCTAGAGTAGACATCGCACGCGCCCTCTGTCGTCTATTGCAGACAATCGCGACGCGCCATCACGACCACAGCAAACTTTTCCGCCATTTGCGACCACACTCCCGCTGCCGCGTAACGTGGTATGCGCGTTGCCATCTCATTCAACCCGACTCGTCGGCTCGGCGAATCTGTTGCCCGGCCACTTAGCTCGCTTTTCTCAACCCGCGTCCTCGCGCACCTCGATGGGAGTAGTTGCATGAAAGAAGCCAATCCTCCACACAAAGAAGGTTGTGGTTGCTCAGAGGAATCCACGACCGAAAAAACGGTTTCCGCTCCGGATCGATCTGCCGTCACCGGCACGCTGGAGCTCGGGAAAAAGTTTGTCCGGCCAATCGAAACGCCTACAGTGATTCCGCGCACAAGAATCGTGAAGCAGCCCGAGCCCTTGAGCGAAGTTGTACTTCGCGAGCCCGGCACGATTCCGGTTAGCGTAGTTGTACCCACCCGCGAAGCGACTCCGGAACTGCTGCTCGAACTAAGGAAAAGCGTGCTCGATCTGCCACCGCCCTTAGTTAAAGAGGGAAGCGGCGCGATCGACGTTCAACTCGAGAATCGAGAAGGACAGCAGGTGAAGAACGGTACGGTCACACTCGATGGACCACAGGGAAAGCTGGCCGTCCCACTCGATCCCGCCACGCGTCGCTTTCGTTTAAGCGACATCCCTCCTGGTGAATACTCGATCGAAGCAGCATCAGCCGGCTCGGGCCGCGCGTTTACCAGGCTCAATGTTCGCGCGGGAGACGTCACGCGCACATCGGTTCCGCTCGACGGCTCGACCGTTAGAGGCACGACT
>DASUOZ010000143.1:0-4515 GCA_036276375.1 Pyrinomonadaceae bacterium
AACAACGAACTGTTCATCGAGTTTGCGCCCGAGAATCGCCACTTGCGCGAGACGCTCCTCAGACCCGAAAACGCCAAGCTCATTTGCGATGCCTGCCTTAAAGTCACCGGACGCGAAACCAGCTTCCGCATCTCCATCAAAGACGCGGAAGCCGAGGGCGAATCACTCAGTCCGGAAAACGAAGCACGTCTCGAAAAGCAGCGGCTCCGCGAAACAGCCGAGTCGCATGCCAACGTCCAAACTTTGCTGAAAACCTTTCGCGGCGAAATCGTCGACGTCCGTCCCCCAAAGCAAAAAGACTAGTCACCGTTCGTCGGCTCGCAAGGCTTGAATCCCACCAACGCAGTTGGTGGATTTCGGAAGAGCTTGCGATTTGTCCGCCGGCTCAACTTACGAACAAAACCCAACCGGGCTTCGTATGGGGTTGCATTGCGGAGGTAGCTGATATGCGCGATCCAGTTTTGGCAGGTGTTCTGAGTTTGATTCTTCCCGGCGTCGGCCAGCTTTATAACGGCCGAATATTGGCAGGTATTCTGTGGTTGATATTCACGCCCGGCTTCTGGCTCGGCACCGGCGGCACGCTCGGCTGGATTTGCCACCTCGTCTCCGGCTACTGCGCCTACTCCTACGCCAAAGAACACCCCGTGCGCATTTAAGGCTTCTCCGGTTTTTTCGGCGGCGTCGCTCGAGGAATGTCGTACGGATCGAGCGGTTCCTCCAGCTTCGGTGATCCACCCTTCAACATCGGCGGCAGCTTCGAGACCGGAATAGTCACAGTCGCCACCGGTTCCACGCGCCGCAAAATCGCACCACCACGACCGGCAACCCAAACGTTAGTACCGCCGCGATACGCAATCGAGAACAACGCGGTGCTCGTAATCGACGGCTGGATCTCCCACGTCGCGCCGGCATCTTTGCTGTGAATAATACTTCCCTGCTCGCCGACGACCAGCACGTCATTTCGTCCCGCGACGTCGATCCCAAACAGGTTGCCGTTAACCCCACTCTCGAGATCTTTCCACGTGACGCCACCATCGTCCGTGCGCAACACGATGCCGCGCGCACCCACAATGTAGCCGCGCTGCGCGTCCGCGAAAGTCAACGCGTACAACCACTCTTTCAGATTGCGATCGACGCGAATCCAATTTTCGCCGCCGTCTTCAGTGCGCAGGATCGTGCCGCCTGAACCAACCGCCACGCCGCGCAACGGATCGACAAACTTCACGTCCTCCAACCAACTGAAAGTGTTCGTCTGTTGAAACTGCCACGAGACACCTTCGTCTTTCGTGTGCCAGACAGCGCCACGCGCGCCAACCACCCATCCTTCAGCCGGCGACACAAACGCGACTCCAAACAGATCTTCTTTCGCTGGACTGGTGACTGCGTTCCACGACACGCCGCCGTCGACCGAATGCAGAATCGTGCCTTTGTCACCAACAACCCAACCCGAAGCTTCGTCGATGAAACTGATCGCATTCAGTTTCGCAGTCGATCCCGAAGGACGCGCAATCCAGGTTTTACCGCCGGAGCTGGTGTACAAGATGCGGCCGCGTTCGCCGACGGCCCAACCATGCGAATTGTCGACAAAGTAAATGTTGGCGAGGTCGTCGCGCCCGCCTTCCGTCAATCGATGCCACGACAAACCGCCGTCATCCGTGCGCAGGACCAAACCATCGGCACCGGCCGCCCAACCCAGCGACTCGTCCGCAAAATGCACCGTCGCGAGACGCGGATTCGTGCGCACGTTCACCGGCAGCCAGATGTTGCCGCCGTCGCCGGTCGTCAGCACGGTACCGCTGGCGCCAGCGGCCCACCCATGTTTTTCGTCAGTGAAGAACACGGAATAAAGATCGGTGGTGACGAGAGAGTTCTGCGCAGTCCAGGTTTCGCCGCCGTCGCACGTTTGCAGGATCGTGCCGCGATAACCGACGACGACGGCGTTCTTTTCTGAAATGTATGCAATGCCGGTGAGTGCGGAATCAGCCACGCCCTTTATGGGGTTCCACGCAGCGCCGCCGTTGGACGTGATCAGAATCGTTCCGCGCGAACCGACCGCGATACCCGACTTCTCATTCACAAAGTTGACTGAAAAGATGTGCGCGGAGGTTTTGCTTTCCTGTTGTTTCCAGGTCTTGCCGCCGTCGAGCGTCGCGATGATCGAGCCAAACGTGCCGACGGCCCAACCCTGCAACGGATTCTGTGGCGCAAACGTCACCGCGAAGAGATGATCGCGCACTCCGGTCGGCCGTAAGGTCCACTTTTTCCCCGCGTTGCTCGTCGTGAGAATCACGCCGCGCGCCCCGCTGATCACCGCCCGCGACCGGTCCTTAACGTACAGACCGTAAAGAGTCGTATTTGCCGAACTTTCCTGCTCTTCCCACTCGAAACCGCCGTTGTTCGTCGTTAACACAACACCGTTTGCGCCGACTGCCCAGCCGCGTCGCTTATCAGCGGCGAAACGAA
Organism: Pyrinomonadaceae bacterium; assembly: GCA_036276375.1. GTDB lineage: Bacteria > Acidobacteriota > Blastocatellia > Pyrinomonadales > Pyrinomonadaceae > PSRF01. Next base: position 2,464 of record DASUOZ010000143.1, read on the forward strand.
TTGAGTTGATCGAGTTGCCCTGTGGGAGCGGGTTCTGCCACTGCCAGCCGCGAAACGGATCCTGCGCATGAGCGACGACCGCGATGAACGTGAGGATTAAAGACACCACGAGCGACAACGCGGCTGGGCGCGAAATTCGGTCGGGAAACAGGGTCTTTTTTCTGGCCAAAGTGGGAGCCACTATCACAAACACCGCGGAGATTCAGATACAGGGGAGGCGAGATTATGGCTCAATGGCGCCCACTGAGTCCACCGCGTCACGCAGAATTAACTCATCGACCTGGCCGGCAGCGGCAATGCGGCGGGCGGCAGTGTCCGCGGCTTCCTGAAGTACGTGACCAACGTGCCCGCGCGTCCATTCCCAGTGAACTTTGTGCTTGCTCGCAGCGCGATCGAGACGTTCCCACCACGGGAGGTTGGTCTTGCGGCGAAAGCGGCCGCTCATCGTCTCCACGACGTAACGCGAGTCAGTAAACAACTTCACGTCACACGGTTCGCGCAATGCCTCGAGTCCAACCGCCGCGGCGACGATCTCCGCCTGCTGGTTCGTCGCGCGGCCCAGGTACTCGCCGAAGGCGCGCCATAGTCCTTTGTATCCCAACAACGCGACCGACGCTGCGCGACTCGATTGCTGTCCGTTGCCGAGACTCGATCCGTCGCAAAAAATTGTTACTTGCTTGAGAGGCGCCACGGCTACAGATTACCCTTAGTCGGTGCAATCTGTGTAATCTGTGGTGAGAAGGAACGAAACTTATGTCTGAAGTTGATCGAATTCGCGATCAGTTTCGCCGTGCTTTCGACGGCGAGGCGTGGCATGGTCCATCGGTGATGGCGTTGCTCAACGGAGTGACGGCCGAACAAGCCGCCGCACGCCCGATTCCCGGCGCGCACACGATTTGGGAATTGACGCAACACATCCGCGCCTGGGAAGGCGCGTGCCTGCGCCGGCTGAACGGCGATCCGGCGCAGTTGCCGGATAGTGAAGACTGGGTCGCTGTGAACGATTTCAGCGAAGCGGCGTGGGAACGATCGAAGCAAGGGCTGCTCGACACGCACCAGAAACTGCTGGCAGCGCTCGCTGCGGTCGATGATTCACGTTTGGACCAGCCGATCATGAACCATCCGGAGATTCCGTTTTCAAGCACGTACGTCACGCTGCACGGCGGCGTGCAACACGATCTTTATCACGCGGGACAGATCGCGATTCTGAAGAAGGCGTTGGGAATATGAGTGAGCTATCGAGTAAACAGTGTGTGCCCTGCCGCGGCGGCGTGCCTCCGCTTCAAGGCGAAGAGATTCAGCGGTTGTTGGACCAGCTCAACGGCTGGGAAGTCGTGATGCAACATCACCTGAAGAAGAATTACGGCTTCTCAAACTTTGCTGAGGCGCTCGAGTTTGTGAACCGCGTCGGGCAGTTGGCGGAAGAGCAGGGTCATCATCCGGACATTTGTTTCGGTTGGGGCAAGGTTGAGGTCACGATTTGGACGCACAAGATCGACGGACTTACGGAGAGTGATTTTATTCTCGCCGCGAAGATCGACAAGCTTTAAGCGGTGTAGATCGTTTCGATCTCGTCGACCATGCGCCGCAGGCTGAACTTCGCGGCAACGGTTTCTTTTGCGCGCAGGCTGAGCTCTTTTCGCTGTTCTTCGTTACTGAGCAGTGTCGCGACTGCGCCGGCGATGCGTTCGACATTGCCGATCGGAACCAGCAACCCCGTCTTTTGATCTTCAATCACTTCCTGCGCGCCCTCGGTCGCAGTGGCGACAACGGCGCTTCCGGCCGCCATCGCTTCGGCGATCGCGAGGCCAAACGATTCGGTTTCCGACGCCGAAACAAACACGTCCATCGCTGCGAGAAGCTTTTCCGCGTCGTCCAGCCAGCCGAGAAAACGAAAACGGTCCGTGAGGTGCAGTTCGGATACGAGTCGTTCGAGCTGCTTTCGCACTTCTCCCGCGCTCGAACTATCAACACCTGCCAGCACAAACTGGGCGCTGGGAAACTTCGGCGCGATCTGCGCAGCAGCGCGAATGAAGTCGTCGTGCCGTTTCA
>DASUOZ010000144.1:0-7594 GCA_036276375.1 Pyrinomonadaceae bacterium
CGACCCGACGACGGAGGCGCACGAGCGTTTCACCGTACGTTATTACATCGTCGCGATGCTCTTCCTGATCTTTGACGTTGAGACGATTTTCCTGCTGCCGTGGGCGATTATTTTTATGGGCGACGACTTTTCGTTTACGACTTTCGCCCTCATCGAGATGTTTGTCTTTATTGGGATCCTGGTAGTCGGATACTACTACGCGTGGCGTAAGGGCGCCCTTGAGTGGGCCTAAAGCATTGTCGATTTTTGATTTTCGATTGCCGATTGAAAGAACGGCTGGACACGTGCAAATCAAAAATCAAAATCAACAATCAAAAATGACATATGGCTGAACACGAAGAAGGATTTGTTTTAACCACAGTCGACTCGATCATGAATTCGTTGCGACGAAGCGTCGGCGCGAAGACGGTCGATATTGCTGCGCCGGTGGTGAACTGGGCGCGCAAGTCGGCACTGTGGCCCATGACGTTCGGGCTTGCGTGTTGTGCGATCGAGATGATCGCGGCCGGCGCCGGACGTTTTGACATCGACCGGTTCGGCGCGGGCGTGTTTCGGCCCAGCCCCCGGCAGAGCGATCTGATAATCATCGCGGGTACGGTGACGTTGAAGATGGGCCCGGTGGTCCGTCGCGTTTACGATCAGATGCCCGAACCGAAGTGGGCCATGGCGATGGGCGCGTGCGCTTCGACTGGTGGACCATTCGATTCTTATTCAACGATGCAGGGTGTCGATCGTTGTATTCCGGTTGACGTTTACATTCCCGGCTGTCCGCCACGTCCTGAAGCGCTGTTGTACGGTCTGATGCGTTTGCAGGACATCATCATGCGCGAAGCTCCCTCAGCCTACATTTTTGAAAGCGACGGCACGGTACACCGGCAGCGTACCTTCGAGGACGAGAACCTCCTGGTCGACGCAGCCATGGGCGTCTCCGAACGGCCGTCTCGGGTTTCTTAGGGTTCTTAGGCGTTTCTTGCCGTTTCTTAACTGCGGCTTGAATCGCGGATAAGAGGAGAGGAGCAGCAAATATGAGAAAACAGAAGCCCCTTCTGCTAACCCTCATAACAATCGTCGCGCTCTTTGGCAACGCGGTCTGGGTAAGCGCCCAGACCAAGCCCACCGCCAAAAAACGTACGACAACCAAAAGAGTGGCGCCGCTCGTTCCGGTCGGTACCGATCTCAAAGTCAGGCTGAACGACACGCTGTCGAGCAAAGATTCGCGCGTCGGCGATCGGTTCACGGCAACCGTGATCGATCCCAGCCGTTTCGACGAAGCACGAGTCACGGGTCATATCAGTTCGATTCACAAATCCGGCAAGGTCAAAGGCCGGACGAGTATGAATCTCGCGTTTGATTCGATCGAGTTGCGTGACGGACGCCGCGGAGTATTGCACGGCTATGTCACGCGTGTTTACGGTGAAGGCTCGGGTCGTGCAGACGACGAAGGCGGAGTCGAGTCCGGCAGCAGGACCAACCAAACCGTGAAACGGACCGGCATCGGGGCGGGGGTCGGCGCGATCATCGGCGGCATCGCCGGTGGCGGTAAAGGCGCGGCGATCGGTCTGATTATCGGCGGCGCGGGCGGCGCGGGCTCCCTGGCCGTGAAGGGTAGCAAGGAGTTGAAGATCGAGTCCGGCACGGAAATGCTGGTACGTGTTACTCGGTAATAACGTTAAAAACTTGACTAAAGGGAGCGGCTGGAAATCCGCTCCTTTTTGGTTTTAAATCCCTGTTCGCGTCCTTCCTACGGAAGAAAGACCGTTCGTTCCACGTCTAACCATTGAGTTGGAGATGATGGCTGAACAGCTTATCGACGGAAACGTGATCGAGGCCTGCCAGCAGGGCGACCGCGAAGCCTTTCAGCTTCTCTTCGAGTCTTATAAAGACAAGGTGTTCTCGATCGCGGTCTATTCGGTCGGCGGCGATCGCGCGATTGCCGACGACGTCACGCAGCAGATTTTTCTGAAGTTGTTCACCGCGATCCGGCAGTTTCGGGGCGAGTCGGAGTTTACGACGTGGCTGTATCGCATGGTGGTGAATGCGTGTCTTGACGAGCGGCGCCGTCGCAAACGCTGGCTGCCCTGGGGAGAGACTGAGGCGATGACAAATCCAGTCGATCGAAAACCGCAGGAGAAGCAGTTTGCGCGACTGGAAATTGCGGAAGCGGTTCAGGCGGCGATTGGTGAGTTAAAGCCGAAGTTTCGTTTGCCGATTTTGTTGAAGTATATCGAAGGTTTGTCTTACGACGAGATTGCGACAGTGATGGGTTGTTCGAAGGGCACGGTGGCGTCGCGTCTGAATCGCGGTCACAGCCAGTTGGCGAAGCGGCTGGCGCATTTGAACAATCCGTCGATTTGGGGTGAGTAACGGAAGAGGTTTTAGCGGATGTTTTCGAAGCGCGAAAATTTTTCGAAACATGTAAGTCAGGACATTTCAGCTTACTGTCACGGCGAGTTGCCGGCTGAGGAGTCGCGACGGTTTGCGGAGCACATCATTTCGTGCGCGAAGTGTAGGCGGGAGTTTGAGGAGATCAAGCTGGGGGTGAAGTTGGCGGAGCAGTTGCCGCAGCTCGCAGCGCCGGAGTCGCTTTGGGCAGGCATCGAGGCGCGGCTTGGTGGTCCAGTACGACTCGAGACTAAGCGCACGTCGTGGCAATTGCGTTATGTGGCAGTTGCGGCGGTGCTGCTGGTTGTCGCGAGTTTGGGAGTTTGGTGGTTTTGGGAGCGCGGATCTGACGGATCAAATAAGGGATCGTGGCAGGTGCAGGCATTGGGAGGTGCGCCACGGATCGGCAATAAGCGGATCAGTGAAGCAGGACGGTTGGGGAAAGGTGAATGGTTGGAGACCGACGGAAACTCGCGCGCGCAGATCGAAGTAGGCACGATCGGCACGGTTGATATCGACGAAAACACGCGTGTGCGGTTGTTGGAAACCGAGCCCACTGAACATCGACTGGAGCTCGCGCGCGGGAAGATGAGTGCGATGATCTGGGCGCCACCGCGCCTCTTCTTCGTTGATACGCCGTCAGCAGTGGCCGCCGATCTCGGTTGTGCTTACACGCTGGAGGTTGACGATCACGGTGTGGGAAAACTGCGGGTCACGTCGGGTTGGGTAGCGCTGGAACTGAAAGATCGTGAGTCGATTGTGCCCGCGGGCGCAGCCTGCGAAACGCGCCCGGAAGTTGGACCAGGCACGCCTTACTTTGAGGACGCTTCGCCCGCTTTTCGTGCCGCACTCAGCCGCATGGACTTCCAGGACGATCCGGCGGTCACGAAAGATGCGTTGACGTTAATGCTGAACGAAGCGCGACCGCGCGACACGCTGACGCTGTGGCACCTGTTGGCGCGTGTTAATGAAACCGATCGGGCCCGTGTTTACGAGGCAATAGCGAAGTATGTTCCGCCACCCGAGGGCGTGACGCGCGAAGGTGTGTTGCGGCTCGATTGGGGCATGCTCCAGCTTTGGAAGAATCAACTCCAGGCGAGTTGGAGCTGGGACGGAAACATGCTCAAGAAGAAGTTCATGCAAAAATGAGCCACGGACTTACACAGACGAACACGGACCTGAGTTGTCACTTCAGTCCGTGTTTTCTGTGTAAGTCCGTGGCATATGCCTACGTTCCCGAAAGATGGCGCGTGTCGTTCAGCGTCAACACGCGAACGAAGCCGTCATCGCGTAACTCAAATCTCGTAATCGCACAATTCGCACTCGTGATCCACACCGGTTTCAACTCCGGTGCATCGAGCGCGCCCATCAGGTGTAGCGCGAGAATGCAAATCGTTCCCGTGTGACTGAACACGGCGATGCGCCCGCCCTGGTTCTGCGCGATGATCTCGTCGAGCTTTTGCCACGCGCGATCGAGTAGTTGACGGTAACTCTCGCCGCCCGTTAACACGTGCTCGAAGTCACGGCGCAGCAACGCAGCGTACTGTTCAGGATGCTGTTGGGCCGCGTCTTCAAACGTCAGACCCTCCATTACACCCACACTGCGTTCGCGAAAGGCAGTGGTCGGATGGATCGGCAAGCCCGTCAGGTTTGCGAGTGGTTGTGCTGTCTCAATGGCGCGCGCGAGATCGCTCGAATAGATGGCTGTCAGCTCTTCGTCTTTCAGAGCGTGGGACATTGCCTGCGCCTGCTTGCGCCCGCGCGGCGACAGCGGCGTGGCTGTGTGACCACCAAAACGGCGTTCGGCGTTGCCTTCTGATTGGCCGTGGCGAATGAGAAGGACGTGAGTCGAGAGGGGCATTGAACCTGTAAGCTAAGCGGCCACTGCTTCGGCCTTCAACTTCTCCGCTTGATAGTGGGCGACGAGCGCGTCGATGAAGGGGTCGAGGTTGCCCTCCATCACGAGGTCGAGCTGGTGAATCGTCAGGCCGATGCGATGATCGCTAACGCGGTTTTCCTTAAAGTTATAAGTGCGAATTTTTTCCGAGCGATCGCCGGAACCAACCATCGAACGGCGCTCGCTCGCCTGCGCTTCGTGTTGTTTCTGCTCTTCGAGTTCCTGCAAACGTGCGCGCAGAACGCGCATCGCCTTTTCACGATTCTTGATCTGCGACTTCTCGTCCTGCATGGAAACGACAACGCCGGTCGGCAGGTGCGTGAGTCGCACGGCGGAGTAGGTCGTGTTCACTGACTGTCCGCCGGGCCCCGACGAACAGAACGTGTCGATGCGCAGGTCTTTCGGATCGATCTTGACGTCCACTTCTTCCGCTTCCGGCAACACCGCGACGGTGACGGCCGAAGTATGAATTCGTCCGCTCGCTTCCGTCTGCGGCACGCGTTGCACGCGATGCACGCCCGACTCGTGTTTCAACTTCGAGTAGACCTTCTCGCCTTCGATCAGGACGATGGCTTCTTTAAGACCGCCGATGCCTGACTCCGACGCTTCGAGGACTTCAAACCGCCAGTGCTGCTTTTCGGCGTAACGCGAGTACATGCGGACCATCTCCGCGGCAAACAACGTCGCTTCGTCACCACCGGTGCCGGCGCGGATTTCGAGGATCACGTTCTTTTCGTCGTTTGGATCGCTGGGCACCAGCAGCAGCTTGAGCTCGCGTTCGTTCTCTTCGAGACGTGCTTGCAGCGTGTCGAGTTCGAGCCGCGCCATCTCGCGGAGCTCGTCGTCGTCAGACGTGTCGAACAGTTCGCGCGCACCCGCGAGCTCGGCTTTCAAGCCTTTCCACGACTGATATTTTTGGACGATCTCTTCCAGCGAACGGTGCTGCTTCGCGGCCTTGGCATACGCGGACGGATTCGAGAGCAACTCCGGAGACGACAACTCCTGGGTCAACTCGTCGAAGCGGCTAACAATTTGTTCGAGCTTGTCTAACATAATGGCCTCACGATAAGGGCGCCGGCGCGGTCTGCGCTGTTTGCGGCTCTAACTTTAACGACTCTTTCAACGCTTCGATCGCCACTTCGAGTTGCTGATCGTCGGGTTCCTGCGTGGTGATGTTTTGCAGCCAAACGCCGGGCCGCGTCATCAGTTTGAAAAACCAACTGCTCTCTTTCTTCGCCGACAGGCGAATGATCTCGTACGAGATACCGGCGACGACGGGCATCAGCGCGAGTCGAACGAGGAAGTTCAGCAACAGCGAATCAAACTTCACCACCGAAAAGAGAATGATCGCCACGAGCATCACGACCATCAGGAAGCTCGTGCCGCAACGCGGATGCTGTCGTGGTTGCGGCCGCGCGTTCTCGACCGTCAAGGGCAAGCCCGCTTCCCAGGTGAACACCGTCTTGTGTTCCGCGCCGTGATACTCAAACACGCGCCTGATGTCTTTCAGCAATGAGAAGCTGAAGATCATGATCAGGAAGAACGCCATTCGTATCAGGCCGTCGATCAGGTTGAAAGCGACTGACGGTCTGACCGGATGTAAATAGGTGCGCACGCTGGACCACGCATCCTGATACCAGGGAGTTGGCGCCGGCTCAGTGACCGCCGAGCCTGACCCATCCACGGCCGTCGCGGCTGTCTCAGTGCTGGTCACTGCGGCCGGAACCGTCGCCCAACCGGCGGCGATGAACAGCGCGTTAGTCAACAACAAAGGCGCGGCCACAAAAAGCAGGATGTTGAAAATCAACGCGAAGATGATCGAGCCTGCCGCCGCGGCTGTTGTTCCTTTCTTCAGCTCGTCGCGTGACCGCTTTTGCGTCGGCACGGGAATCAGACCGGGCACCGCGCCAGTCAGACCGGCAAAATCGCCTTCGCCTTCAATCACTGCCGGCGAGAGCGCCACCTTCACCTCTTCCGTCTTCGCTTCTTCAATCTCCGCAAACGCCTCGTTCGCTGAGTAATTGAGCGCCTTGATTCCCAAGCCCATCGACTGAACGAGCACTGCGCCGCCACGAAGCACGGGAAACTTGAGCAACGGATACTTGTCGCTCCATTTCGGCAGCGGCGCCGCGGTGTTGACGATCGTGCCATCCGCTTTCCGCACGGCGATGGCGTAAGCGTTTGGCGTGCGCATCATCACGCCCTCGATAACGGCCTGGCCGCCGACAATGAGATCTCGTTCAGGTGTACTCATAGCTTTAGGATACGAAAAGGCCGGCGATTTTTGGGAAGATCGCTCGTGGTTTTAATAGACCCTGAGCGACCGACCGAATACGCCGGCTCCGAATGGTTTTTGCTAATGTTGGTTGCGCAAACCCATCGATTTGGGGTTATTTCGCTGGGGCAGCGCCTTCGGCTGCCGGTTTCTTGCCGTAACGTTTGTTGAAGCGATCGACGCGTCCGGCGGTATCGACCAGTTTCTGCTTACCGGTGAAGAACGGGTGGCAGGCGGAACAGATTTCCACGTGCAGGTCGCCCTTTTTGGTGGAGCGCGTCTTGAACGACTCGCCGCAGGCGCAGGTAACGGTTATTTCAACGTATTCCGGGTGAATTCCAGGTTTCATTACTCTCAGTCAACTCTCTCTAAGACGGGCCGCAATGGATCACTGGCGGCCGTAATTTCAAACAAGACATGATAGGTGCCGGTAGTTAGACACGTCAAGCTGCGGGTTCGAAGGCGGAGTTGCGGGTCAATCCTGCCTTCTCTCCTGCTTCGAGTTTTGCCTTGCGAACGTATTCCTCTCCCAGAAAACGCCGCCAGCGTACCCTTGAATACTGCGATCCTGCGCCGCCAGGTCCAGCCGTTTCTGCGCGTAACAGCAAAACGTCTCTTCGATTTCGACGCCCAGGTAATGGCGCCCCAACTTCTTGGCGACGACCGTCGTAGTGCCCGAACCGTTGAAGGGATCGAAAACTAAATCGCCCTTCTGCGAGCTGGCGAGGACAATTTTCGCCAACAGTTTCTCGGGTTTTTGGGTCGGATGGTCGGTGTTCTCGGGCATCGACCAGTAGGGAACCGTCACGTCCGTCCAAAGATTCGACGGGTGCGTGAGCCGGAAACGACCGTCGTCCGTTTCCGTCCAGTCTTTTGGCGCGCCGTTCGGATTGGTGTAAGGCGCGATCACCTGTCGCTTCAACATCACCGCGTCAACGTTGAAAACGTAATCATCGGAAACCGTAAAGAACCAGATGTCCTCGGCGCACTTCTTCCAGTTTGACTTCGCGCCCCGTCCCTTCTCGCGTTCCCATGTAATT
>DASUOZ010000145.1:0-6288 GCA_036276375.1 Pyrinomonadaceae bacterium
GGTTGGGTGGGCTTGTTTGCGTCCTACGCTCCGCTCGCGAATCCGCGTCTCGCAGTGGTCGTGATCGCCGAAGGCAGTGACGCTCGTCGCCACTTTCCCGCCGCAGTTGCCGGAGAGATCTACCGGCAGTTGAACCACCGCTTCGGCACCGCGATCAACCTCCAGGTAGCTTCAACACTCGACGATGAAGAAAAGGAAGTCGCCGATGCTGAAGCCGCCGCTGAAAACACAGAGACGGGCGAAGGCGAAGAGTCAACCGCCGCCAGCACGGCCACCACTCCGGGCTCGAACGTCAAAACAAATCCGGCAGTGCCGCTGCCCGAAAACACGAAGCCCGCGGCCGCTGAACCAAAGAACACAGTGAAGCGCGTCCTGATGCCGCTTAACAAACCTGCTGAAACACCGAAGAGCGGTGCGCAACCGGAAACAAAGCTGAAAACAACGGGTGCACCCGCCAACAACAACGCGCCGGCTGATCAACAACGGCCGCGCCGGATTCAGCCATAAACAGACTTAAAGAACACATTTGATTTTTTTGCGCTGGAACCTTAATCTCCGGCGCAAATTTTTTTGTAAAGTTTCGGCAGTAGGCGCACTGCGCACCTTGACACATTCAATAAAGTTGCAGGAATATTGCGGGCGCTCGTTATTTATAGTTCTAAACAAGAGCCCCATTCCCCTCGATATTTAGACCGGCAACCGGTCTCTGTATCATTTGCATCCTAAAGTCCCTGTAACGAACGTTGTAAGGGCTCAGCCTTTAGCGCGATTGCTGGAAGAAGATTTTTGGAGGTTCCGACTACTGATGAAAAAGCTAACGACGTTTCTAATGACCGGTGCGACAGTCGCGTTGCTCGCTCTGCCCGTTGCTGCGACCACAATTCAAGAACAGTGCGCGCCCGAAGCCAAGACCGCGTTATATAAAACTTTTACCGACAGTCGAAAAGACGATCAGCCGAAGGCGTACGAGGCCGCCAAGAAGTACCTTGCGTGTCCTGCCGCCGCGGAAGTGACGCCAGACGAACAGAAGATTATTGATTATCTGAAGAAGTGGTCCACGGCCTACGAAGAAGGCATGAAGAAGATCACTTTCATCAAGGTCCTCTACACGGACAAGAACTTTCCCGAGGCTTTCAAGCTCGGCAAGGAAATCCTTGCCGTCGAGCCCGACAACCTGAAAGTGCTTGCCCATCTCGCCGCTAACGGTTACGTCGCCGTTCCGAAAAATCCACAGTTGGCCGCCGAGTCGCTCGAATACGCGCGCAAAGCGTTGCAGCTTCTCGACAGTGGCCAGAACGTCGACGATTGGGCGCCGCTCCCAGGCAGAGAAGCAGCAGTCGCATATGCGAATTTCACTGTCGGCACGTTGACCGTAGAGAAGGAACCTGCCAACTCGCTCAAGTACTTCATCAAGTCGGCGCAGTTTGAGACGCTGTTGAAGAAGTCGCCTTTCACTTACGCGTACATCGCGGGCGCTTACGAGACTGGTCCGTACGCCAGGATGTCCGAAGAGTACAAGGCGAAGTATGGCGGCAAAGATGAAACTCCGGAAAGCAAGCTCATGCTTGCCAACATCAATCAGATCGTCGAACGCATGATCGATGGTTACGCGCGCGCCGTGGCGCTTTCCGGTACCGATTCACAGTATGCAGCACAGAAGCCGCTGTGGGTGGAGAGCCTGACGACCTGGTACAAGTACCTGCACAACAATTCAGATGCGGGTATGACCGAGTACATTGCGAGCGTCCTGGGCAAGCCGTTGCCACCGGAACCGACTCCGCTGACGTCGCTGCCGACACCGCCGGCGACGCCGGCCTCGACTCCGACTGGCGGCGCACCATCAAACGGTAACGGAGCAGGGGGCACGACCGCGCCGGCAGGAACTACTCAACCAGCGACCAAGACGTCAACGTCTGTTCCGACTACACCGAGTAAACCCGCAGGCGCCAAGCCCGCAACAAATCCTGATCGACCACGCAACTAACGGTAACGGAAATTAATCCGTCACCATTTCCAACGCCGGAAGCAAGTCGCCTTTTTCGACAAGCTTCCGGCGTTTGTTATAATCCACTGCGCTTTGAAGAATCCCGAAACGACTCCTGATCTGGACCTCCTCGAAACGGTTCTCTCTTACAACTTCAAAGATCGTGCTTTGCTCGAACGCGCTATCACACACCGTTCCTGGGCGCATGAGAAAGTTCCGCCCGGTGACGAGCGGCAGGCTCGCAAACTCCATAACGAGTCGCTCGAGTTTTTAGGTGACTCAGTGCTCGGACTTGTGGTCGCCAACTATCTTTGCAACTCATATCCCGCCGGCACCGAAGGCGAGCTCTCGCGCATGAAGCACCGTCTCGTGAGCGCGCCGACACTCGCCGAAGCATCACAAGGGTTGAAGCTCGGCGAGTTTCTGCGGTTCGGACGTGGTGAGGAGAAGAGTGGCGGCCGGCAGAAGAATGCTTTGCTCGCGGACGTGTTCGAAGCGATTACGGGCGCGATCTTTCTGGACGGCGGACTCGAAGCCGCGACTCAGTTTGTTTGTCATGCACTCCGTGCTGAGCTCGAAGCGGCCGATCCGCTGAGTGCCGCGAAGGCCGATTACAAAACGTTGTTGCAGGAGAAGCTTCAGGCCCAACGGCGATCCGCGCCGCGTTATGCGGTCATCGAAACGCTGGGTCCGCCGCATCAACGTATCTTTCACGTGGAGGTTTCGTGGGACAGCGGCAGCATCCGCGGCAGTGGCCACTCGATCAAAGCCGCCGAAGCAGCGGCCGCGCGAGCGGCGTTGGAAGTGATGACAGAACTTGTCGAGGACATAATCGAGGCGACAGACAACACGAACTTGGGGGCTGAACTTGACCACCGCAAGCAAGGTATCTAGGATGTTTTTCAATGGCCAGTAATCGAACCACCGACAAGGTAACCGGCGACGAAGCAGCGACTCAAACCGAGGCGAAGCCTTTCTCTTTTTCACGTCTGATCAATCGTAACGGCCACGAAAAAGCAACTCCGCCACCGCCGCCCGTGAAGGGTCCGCCGAAGACCGTTTGGCGCGAGTACTTCGAGTCGGCAGTGGTCACCGTCGTGATGGCTTTGTTTGGCATGACCTTCATCGTGCAGGCGGTGAAGGTGCCGACCGGCTCGATGCAGAACACGATCACGATCGGCGATCATCTGCTGGTTAACAAATTTATCTTCGCGCCGGGCATTTCGTTACCTTTTCTTCCGCAACGCGAGATCCAGCGCGGCGACATCATCGTCTTTAAATATCCTGGTAACAAATACGATCCGGACAGTGATCGCGGTCCGGACAACACGCCGATACTGACAAACTACGTCAAGCGTGTGATCGGTCTCCCTGGCGATCGGATTCGGATCGACGGTAAGGACGTCATCGTTAACGGGGAAGTGCTGCCCGAGCACCGGATCGTAGTAGCCAGGGAAGTTAACGACAAAGCTGAGCTCAAAGAACTCTCCGCGCCGTCACAGCGCGCGCCGAACGAACCTTACGATGTTTATCACAACGTTGAGCCGCACAACGATCCCGGCGAACGCAACGTGTTCGAAGACCAGGACGAGATCGTCGTGCCGCCGGCGAGTTATTTCGTGATGGGCGACAATCGCGACAACAGCCAGGATAGCCGCTTCTGGGGTTTCGTTCCGCGCGACCTCGTGATCGGCCGCGCGATGTTTGTTTACTGGTCTTACGACGAGAGCGCGCCGGCAACGGGTTGGGGATTCGTCGCTGACTTCTTCAAGAACACGCGCTGGACTCGCACCGGCACTTTGGTCAAGTAGTGTGTACCGACCCTATCGCATTCCAATCTTTTCGTGCTTACTCACGCTGACGCTGCTCGTCAGTGCTCAAAACGTGTGGGCGCAGAAGAGAACGAAAAAGAAAACACCACCAACACCGGCGCCCGCCAGTGAATTGACGCGGTTGCGGGAAGAGTTTGTTAAAGCCACGAACGACTACAAGGCGAGCCTCGAAAAGCTGTTGGTCTTTTACGAAGCTGACGTAAAGCGCGCTGAAGATCGCGTCGCTGTCTCAGAGAAACTGCTCGCTGAAGGACTTATCGCCAGAACGCAGTTTGAAGAAAACCAGCGGGCGCTCACGGCCGCACAACAGAAGGTCGCCGACGCGCGACGGCAGATGACGGGCGCTGACGATCAAATCGCAGCCGTGCTGGTCGAGCAATCCGCCAGCGAGCAGATCGCCAAAAATCTCAGTCTCGCGAAGCAGCGTCTGGTGCGCACGTCTTCTTTCATTCGTTTCACTGGTGGACCAGGTTGGAACCTCGGCGAGGCCTGGAAGGTGCAACGGTTCTTTTCAGACACGTTCAAACGCGAGCTGCCGATCGCTGTCTTCGGCCAGGGCGCGATTCACGATCGCTGGCGGCTGGACCATCGCAACTCGATGGACATTTCTCTTCATCCTGACACTGCCGAGGGCCAGGCGTTGTTGAATTTTCTGCAACGAAACGGGATTCCCTACCTGGCGTTTCGCTCGGCTATTCCCGGCACCGCCACCGGTCCACACATCCACATCGGTCGACCATCTCATCGTTATTGACGACTCATGAGAACAATTACTATTTTGCTCTTCGGCGCAACTCTGCTGCTCGCGCCGGCCATTTCTGCGCGCGCTCAAATGAACACAGCCCGATCGCTTAACGAGAAACAGGCCTCGCACTTCGCTGCACTCGCGTTGAAGTGCGTCGCACGTGAGTTTCCCAACAAGCCCGAGCACGTGATCAACAACAAGAGCGAAGTGCAGAGTCCGAAGACACTGCATCCGGCGTTCTACGGTTGTTACGACTGGCACTCGTCGGTCCACGGCCACTGGATGCTGATCCGTTTATTGAAGACCTTTCCGAACCTGCCTGAGTCTGCGCAAATACGAAGCGCGCTCAGCGCCAATCTCACCGCCGAAAACATAAACGCCGAGGTGGCCTACATGATGCAGCCCAACCGGCAGTCGTTCGAACGTACCTACGGCTGGGCCTGGGCGTTGAAACTCGCGGAAGAGTTGTACACGTGGAACAATCCCGAGGGCCGGCAGTGGTTTGCCAACCTCGCTCCACTCGCGGAAGTGATCGCCGCGTCGTATCGTAATTTTCTTCCGAAGCAAACCTATCCAATTCGCACCGGCGTGCATCCAAACACTGCTTTCGGATTAGCGTTTGCGCTCGATTACGCCAGGACGACCGGCGATCGAAAACTCGAAGCTTTACTAAGCGAGCGCAGCCGCACCTATTTCGCAAACGACACGAATTATCCCGGCGCATGGGAGCCCGGCGGCGAGGACTTCTTTTCCGCGGCGCTGATGGAAGCCGATCTCATGCGACGGGTGATGAAGCCGGCGGAGTTTGCCGCTTGGTTTGGCCGATTTCTGCCCGGCGTTCCCAAGGGTAGTCCGGCGGCTCTGCTTCAGCCGGCGATAGTCACGGATCGAAGCGATCCAAAACTGGTCCATCTCGACGGTTTGAATCTGAGTCGTGCCTGGTGCATGCGAAGCATCGCGCGAGCTTTGCCCGCGAACGATCCGGCCCGCGCCGTACTATCTGCTGCGGCCGATAAACACGCCGCCGCTGCGTTGGCCCATGTTGCCAGCGGAGACTACGCCGGGGAACACTGGCTGGCGTCTTTCGCCGTGTTTCTGTTATCCGGGTCAGAAAACTAGTCCGTTAGCTGCAAGTCTCCCCGCCTCGTTCGTTCAATCCCTGGTTTCAGGTGCCCGATTATGAAAACTACAGCTATCTCTGTCACCGCTTTTGTCTTCCTCCTTGTCAGTTCCTTCGTACAGCAGCCGGACTACACAAAGCTAAAAGCCGACGCCGAAGCGCAGTACGCCCAGCGGTCTTACGCGCGCGCGAATGAGATCTACGCTCGCGTCGATAAGTCGAAGCTGAGCGCGAGCGACTTGCGTTGGGTCCAGTTTCGACTGGCAGACACCTCGTGGCGCTCGCAGGCCGCAACGCAAACTGCCGATACGACGGTTTTCGAAGCCGCCCAAAAGCAACTCGACGAACTGATCCGCGTCATCGATAAACAAGAGAACCGCGATCTCGTATGGGCCGAAGCACACGAGTCGCTGGCCGACCTATTCTGGACTCGTCGCGGACAACTTGATTGGGACCCGGCGTGGCCGCATTACCAACAGGCGCTCGACTGGTGGGCGGGCCAACGCGACGTCGAACGCGCCCGCGCCCGCTACCTCAAGATGGTTTTCAAAGCCGCGTATCCACCGATGGACGGCTATTACTACTACAGCTATTACGGCGCTTACGT
>DASUOZ010000146.1:0-7064 GCA_036276375.1 Pyrinomonadaceae bacterium
GCCACTCGCGGTTGCTCATGTCCTGCTGGCGGATGCGGTCGGCGTTACGCCGGTCGATGGGCGGTGCACCTGTCGGCGGTCGTTGGGCGAGGGCGGTGCCGCTCAGAAATATCAGGAGGGGGATCGCTAATGAGTATTTGCTCGCGTTTTGCATAGCAGCCTCCCGGATTTTTGCCGGGTAGTATAGCTCACTTGTCCGGTATAGGACAGACGAGATGTCATAGATTAGACGAGGCAGAGATGACAGGTATTTGACAGATGAATTATTCTCTGCGTTCGGCAAAATGCGACGAATAGATCTTAAGAAGGCAAACGTAGCCCGCTCAAACACGATTCGCGATATCAATCGACAGATCGTTTTGAACTACGTACGGGAACGTGGGCCGATATCGCGCGCGGAAATTGCCCACGAAACCGCGCTCCAGCGTTCGACCGTTTCACTCATCGTCGAGGAGTTGCGGGTTGACGGCTTGATTGAGGAGGTCAGCGGCGAATCCACCGGTGGCCGACCGCCGATCCTGTTGTCGCTCCGCACTGCTGACGCCGTAGCCATTGGCGTTGACGTTGGGACCAACAAAACCATTGTCGCCACCAGCGATCTGGCCGGTCGCGTGTTGCAGGAAGAGAGTTTTGACACCAACCCGGACGACGAAATAACCACCCGTCAAATCATCGAGCGCGCCGGTAAATTACTCAGAAGAAACAACGGAACAATCGAAGGAATCGGCGTCAGTCTCCCTGGCCTGGTGAATTCGGACGGTACCGAACTATTTGTTCCAACCTTCAACTGGCGCGACATTCCGCTCGCAAGAGACATAAATGCCGCGACGGGATTGCCGGTCACGATCGACAACGACGCAAACGCCGCGGCGCTCGCCGAGCTTTGGTTTGGCCGGCCCGAAGTTCGTGAAGTACGAGATTTTATTCTTGTGCTCGTGGAAGACGGTGTCGGTACGGGTATCGTTTTTGACGGTCAGGTCTATCGCGGCGAGAACGGCGCGGCCGGCGAGTTTGGCCACATGACGATCGGGCAGGGAGCGCCGGTCGCGTGTGCTTCGGGAAGTCGTGAATGCTGGGAGGCGTTTGCTTCCGAGCGTTCGGCACTCGCGCGCTACAAGAACCTGGCGCGTGGTTTGAATGGCGCGGCGGACGTCACCTTCAGCGATTTGATCGATCAGGCCTTGCGCAGTGAAGGGCCTGCACGCACCGCGTTGAAAGAAACGGCGACTTATCTAGGGATTGGCATTGCGAACCTGATTCGCGGTCTCGCGCCCGAAGCCGTAGTCGTTGGTGGCCCAATCGTGCGGTCGTGGCCGGTGATCGCCGAGGACATAAAAACTACGGTTGAAACAACAATCTGTCGCGGATTGCCGTCGACGCGTATAATCGCCTCGACGCTCGGACCCGAGCCGACATTGATGGGCGCAATCAGTCTGGTGCTGGCCAGCAAGTTCGCTTCAGTCTCCGTTACCTAGGCGGAGCAGGAATTTGTTGGGTCTGCCAACAAAGTTGTAATACTGAAAATTGTCTTGACAAGCACTCGAAGAAGTATTAAATACTTTTGCCAGCCTCTACAACAAAGTAAGCAAGAAAAAGTCAATCTAAAGTTTTAGGTGTGTAGCAATAATACCCGGGTCGGAAGTTCACATTCGCAAACAGAGAGTTCTGAGGAGGTGCGGTATGTCGAGAAGGTTCGGATTGCAGGCGCTACTACTCCTGCTTAGCGTGGGCTTACTTGTCGGCGTACGCGCGCAGTCGAGCACCACCGGCAACATCACTGGTACCGTGCGCGACCCACAAGGCGCGGCGGTGCCGAAAGCCGAAATCACCGTCACTGAAGATAAGACCGGTGCATCACGCACTGTGACGGCAAACGAAGACGGGTTCTATAACATCCCGAGTTTGCCCGCCGGTCTTTACACGCTTACCACGTCGCCGGCCGGCTTCAAGAAGACAGTCGTTACCGGCGTCGACCTACACGTCAACGAAAACAAGACCGTCAATCTTGACCTGCAAGTCGGACAAGTAACGGAGACTGTGACTGTCACCAGCGAGTCCGCGCCCGTTGAGGTGCGCAGCGGTGAGGTCAGCAGTCTCATCTCCGAGAAGCAGGTTACCGAGTTGCCCTTGAATGGTCGCAACTACGCGCAGCTCGCATTGATGGTTCCCGGTGTATCGCCAGTTACGCAGTCAGGCGCGGGGGGCGCGTTTGCGACTCGCGGTACTGGTCTCAACGCCGGCGTTGACATGTCAGTCAACGGTAACCAATCAAACGCGAACCTGTGGACGGTGGACGGCGTCAACAACATGGACGTCGGTTCGAACCGCACCTTGCTCGTGTTTCCGTCGGTCGACGCGATTCAGGAGTTTCGCGTTGAGCGCAACAGTTTCAGCGCGGAGTTTGGCCAGGCGCAGGGCGCGGTTGTCAACCTGATCACCAAAGGCGGCTCAAACGACTTCCACGGATCGTTGTTCGAGTTCTTCCGTCACGATTCACTGAACGCCAACAACTTCTTCCTCAATCAAGCTGGTGCCGAGAAGGGCAAGTTGAAGTACAACAACTTCGGCGGCAACTTCAGTGGTCCAATCATCAAGAACCGCGTGTTCTTCTTCTGGTCGGAAGAGTGGCGAAGAGAGCGTCGCGGCGTTGTGCTTACTGGCCGCGTGCCAACGGCGGCGGAAAAGCTCGGTGATTTCAGTGGCCCACTTACCGGCCCTGTTCCGCACGATCCCGATACGTGCCGTCTGGAGCCGGATCCGGCAAACCCGGGACAGATGATCACGGTTTGCGATCCGTTTCCCGGCAATCGCATACCGGTAGGTCGACTCAGTCCAGCCGGACTTGCCTTCGTGAAGCTGTTCCCCGATCCGACGACTAATTCGACTTCTGGCAACAACTTTGCCACGACTCAGCTTCAACCAATCGACACGCGTCAGGACCTCATTCGTGGCGACATCACCATCACCGACAAAATGAACTTGATGGTCCGCTACATTAATGAGAAGTGGACGCATCTGGCAGCGTCGAACAATTTCTGGGGCGACTCCCCATACCCGACGCTTTCGTCTGACTGGAGTCAGCCGAGCCACAGCTTTGCAGTCAAGCTGTCAAATACGCTGTCGTCACGCGCGGTCAACGAATTCCAGTTCTCGATCGCGGGCAACGACATCATCATCACCACCAACCCGGCGACTCAGGCGTTGCAGGATGAGATCGCTTCGAAGATCCCCACAGTCTTTCCGCACGACAATCCGGTCGGCGGCACGGTTCCATCGCTCTTCTGGGGCGCTGGTGGTTACGCAAACATTTGGCATCAGGCGCCGTGGGCCAACCGCGAAGACCTGTACATCTGGAAGGACGACTTCTCGTTGATCGCAGGCGCGCACGATCTCAAGTTCGGCGCCTTGTTCAGCCATAACTTCAAAGATGAGCCGGGCGCTGGGGCCGGCGGTGGTAACCAGCAGCTAACGATTCAGGGTTGCGACCAACAAACCGGACACTGCATCGCCGACCTGCTGCTGCGCGATACCGTTCTACTCAACTACACCGAAATCGCGAACACCGAGATCGCGGATGGCCGCTGGCGTGATTTCGAGTTCTATGTGAACGACACGTGGAAACTTCATCCGCGCGTTACGTTGACTCTCGGCTTGCGCTATTCACAGTTCCCGACCGCGTGGGAGGAAGAGAATCGGATCTCCAACTTCTTCCCGAGCCTCTACAACGGCGTTGATTTCAACACCGGCCTGGTGACCGCGGACGAAGCAGTGGCGATGGGTCTCCCACGGTCCACTGTAAATAACTACAACGCGGGATGGCAGCCACGCTTCGGTCTCGCTTGGGACATCTTCGGCACCGGCAAGACCGCAGCCAGAATCGGTTTCGGTCGTTACATGAGCCGTTCGAACGTTATTGAAGACCTGCTCCGCCTGAGCGGTAATCCACCATGGACCACCACCGTCAGCGCGGGCTCAGGTTGGAACGGCGCCGGCACTACGCTGGCCAACTGTCCGACCTGCCGCAGTCTCGATACGATCAATCCGGGACTCATAAACAACGTCGCGGGTGTGAATCCGAACGCCGGCTTCGCGGCGATCGATCCAAATTTCAGACCGCCTGAGAGTTATCAGTGGAACCTGACGATTTCGCACGAGCTCTTCAAGGACACAGTCTTTGAGGCGTCTTACATCGGCAACCACGGTCTGCACATCTGGCGCCGCAACGTAAACCGCAACGATATTCCGTTGGGGCCGTGCCGCGGCAGTGAGTGCGACGGCAGCACCGACTCAGCGAGACTGCAAATCGCCCGCGCCGGGTTGGGCGTCGCGAGTCCCGTAGTGGGTGTTGGCGTTCAGGATCAGGGTGTTTTGATCGCCGATAACCGCCTGTTCAGAGGCATCGGCAATATCACGACGGACGAGTCGAATGGTAACTCGACGTACAACGCAATGCAGTTGTGGCTCAACCGCCGCTTCAGCGAGCGGCTCGCGTTCCAGGTGGCTTACACGTGGGGCCACGCGATCTCTGACGTGGCGCTGACATCGTTTACCAACTCCACCAGCGATCCGTTCAACTTCGGCCTGGACAAGGGCGACGCAGACCTCGATCGGAGGCATACGTTAGTCAGTAACGTGGTTTACGTCTTACCCTCATTCAAGCGTTGGGGACGGGCTGCGGATCTACTTCTGAGTGATTGGCAGATGAATACGATCGCTTCGTACTTCGGTGCGACGCCGCTCGAGATCACCACCAATGCGAACACGATCGGAACCGCGTCGGCGGTGGGCCAGCGCCCGAACTATACGGGGGCGCCCCTCTATCTAAATACCAACGACGCGACGCAATTTCTGAATCCGGCGGCATTCGCGAGACCGGCGCCCGGCCAATTCGGTTCGCTCGGCAAGGGAGCGGTGCGTGGCAAGTCGATCACTACGGTCGATTTCTCGGTTGCTAAGAATTGGAGAGTCAAGGAGCGGTACGGCATTCAGTTCCGCACAGAGTTCTTCAACCTTTTCAACCACACGAACTTTATCGGCTATAACCTTGACATCTCGCAGCCCGCCGCGTTTGGCCGTCTGACCGTTGCGCAGGCGCCGCGCGAGATTCAACTCGGTATCAAGTTTACCTTCTGATATACTGCCGTCAGGCTAAATAGGACGAAGAGCTGAGCGATCCCCCTCAGCTCTTCGTCCAAGTTTTTTTGAGTTCTATGTAGGTCAGGGGTAACGATGTACCTGCGCTCGGCCCTTCTCCCTCTGTTAATTTCAGTCTTTGTTTTTCAGGCCCAGGGCGATCTCTTTCGTCGCCATTATGAGGCCGCGCAGAGTTATCACACTGCCGGCAACTACGCCGCGGCCGAAGCGGAATTCAAGATCATTCTGGCGGAATCTTACCTGCGGCTCGGAAGGATCTACGCCGCGCAAGCCAAGTACCCGGCCGCCGCGGACGCGCTCAAGACCGCCACCTCCATTCGTCCTGATTCACCCGACGGGTTGGTCGATCTCTCGATCGCGTATTTCCACGTCGGCGAGTTTTCGAAAGCAGTTGAACCTGTGCAGCGTGCGGTCGCCGCCGACGCACGAAACGCCGCCGCGCATCACATGCTCGGCAAGTCGTATTTCATGCTGGGCGAGTTTGAAAAGGCAGTGGCGGAGTTGAAGACGACGCTGAAGTTGTCGCCGGGCGACTACGATGCGGAGTACACGCTGGGTCTGGCGTATTTGAAACGTAAGGATGTCGCCGCCGCGAAACAGTTGTACGAAGCGATGGCCCAGCGTCTGGGCAATCGGCCGGCGCTGCGTGTGCTGATAGGCCGCGCATATCGTGAGACTGGGTTCCTGCCTGAGTCGATCGAGGAGTTTAAAGCGGCGATCGCTCTCAACCCTCGTTTTCCGCGGGTTCACTACTATCTCGGTTTGACGTATCTCTACAAAGACGGCGCTGCGCGCATGCCGGAAGCAATGGAGGAGTTTAAGATCGAGCTGGCGGCGAATCCCGAAGAATTTTTCGCCAACTTCTATCTCGGCATCCTTTACATCATGGATCGGAAGTTTGACGAGGCGATCGTCCTGCTCGAAAAGGCGGTGAAGCAGCAGCCGAATAATCCCGATCCATATTTTCACCTGGGCCAGGCTTACCAGGGCGCACGCAAGCACGAGCAGGCGATCGATGTCTTGCAAAAGACGATCGCGCTGACTCCGTCGCTCGATCACAACGACTACCAGGTGACGACTGCGCATTATCGTCTGGGCCAATCGTTGATGAAAGTGGGCCGCACGGCTGAAGGCGAGAAGGAGTTGCAAAGGTCTGCGGAACTGAAGGCGAAGGGCTTCAAGATGGACGAGAAGAAAGTCGGCGCATTTCTGAGCGGCACTCGTCCACCGGATCAGGAAGGCAACCTCGTGAAAGCGGAAGGCGTGGTGGCGGAGCCGCCGGCGCTCGATCCGAAGACACTCGAAAAGTTGAAGCTCGATGAAACGTTGTACTCCAAATTCGCGGCCGCCGCGCACAACAGCATCGGCGGACTGCGTGCGGAGCAGCAGGACTTTCGCGAAGCAGCGACGCAGTTTGCGCAAGCCTTGAAGTTGAATCCGAGTCAACCGGGGCTCAACTTCAATCTAGGCCTCGCTTATTACAAGTTGGAAGCTTACAAGGATGCTATTCCGGCGCTCGAGAATGAGCTGAAAGTCGATGCAAACAACCTCGCGATCAAGCAGTTGTTGGGACTGAGTTACTTCATGGTCCAGAACTACGCGAAAGCCGCTTCGCTGCTGGAGCAGGTAGTGGCGGTGAAAACGCAGGACGCCGGTCTGTATTACCCTTATGCGCTTTCGTTGTTGAAGGACGGGAAGACTGAAGCGGCGAACCGCGCGATCGAGCAGATGGTGGTGGTTGGCGGCAACAGCCCGCAGTTGCACATACTGATGAGCCAGGCGAACTACGAACGCGGCGACACTGCCAAAGCGCTTCAGGAACTACAAGCCGCGCTCGCGCTCGACGACAAAGTGCGTCTCGCGCACTTCTATACCGGCTTGATTCACTTGAAGGACGGCAAAATGGATCT
>DASUOZ010000147.1:0-3113 GCA_036276375.1 Pyrinomonadaceae bacterium
ACGTAAGCAATCAAACGGAGGTCGACGAGACGTTCCGCCGCATCGGCGAGGAGTTTGGCCGCCTCGACTTCCTCATTCACAGCATCGCGTTTGCGCCGCGCGAAGCGCTCGGCGGCGAGTATCTCGACACGAGTCGCGAAGCGTTTCTGACCGCACTCGAAATCAGCGCGTACTCGCTCGCACAACTCTCACGCGCCGCGGCCCCGTTGATGACCGACGGCGGCAGCATCGTGACAATGTCTTACTACGGCGCGGAAAAAGTCGTCGCCGGTTACAACGTCATGGGCGTGGCGAAAGCCGCACTCGAAGCCAGCACGCGTTACCTCGCCAAAGATCTCGGCCCGCGAAACATTCGCATCAACGCGATCAGCGCCGGTCCAATCCAAACGCTCTCTGCCCGCGGCGTCTCAGATTTCAGCACGATGTTGAAGCACCACGCCGAACGCGCGCCGCTCGGACGCAATGTCGAGGCGCGCGAAGTCGGAAACACGGCGGTGTTTCTTTGCAGCTCGATGGCGTCGGGAATCACCGGCGAAGTGATCTACGTCGACTGCGGTTACAACATCATGGGCATCTAGCGCCGCTGAATAGACGCATGGAAGACGAGGAAAAAACCATCGGCCGCAAGGCGCCCGGCTCCACGCAGGACGAGCAACTGCTCGAGAGCCCGCAACCGGACGAGTTTACGCACACCGATCCCTGGCGGGTGTTTCGCATCATGGGCGAATTCGTCGAAGGGTTCGATGAACTAGCCTCACTCACTCGCGGCGTCTCCATCTTCGGCTCCGCTCGCTCAAGACCCGACGATCCTGATTACCAGGCCGCCATGGAAACTGCCGCTTTGTTAGCGGCTGAAGGCTTCGCCGTGATCACTGGTGGTGGACCAGGAATCATGGAAGCCGCTAATCGCGGCGCGTTCGAAGCGGGCGGCCTCTCCATCGGCTGCAACATCGAACTGCCGTTCGAACAGCGTCCGAACCCGTATCAAACCCGCAGCCTCAAGTTCAAATACTTCTTCGTCCGCAAGATGATGTTTGTGAAGTACAGCCTCGGCTTCATCATCTTCCCCGGCGGCTTCGGCACGTTTGACGAACTCTTCGAAGCACTCACGCTGATTCAGACGAGAAAGATTCGCAACTTCCCCGTCGTGCTGTTCGACTCTCAATACTGGAGCGGATTACTGGAGTGGTTTAGAGCGGCGGTGCTGCCGGGCGGGAAGATATCCGAGCACGATCTCAGCATGTTTCACATAACTGACTCGCCACAGGAAGTAATCGAGATCCTGAATCGCAGTCAGAACTCACTAACCGAGATCGACAAACTCGTTTCTGACGATATCCGCGTCCCCAGTTGAAGTCACAAAAAGGCACAAGCAGCACAAGTCAGAGTCGGTCAGGAGTTGAAGGGTTCAGGGTATCGGTGAGCCATTCAAGGTAGGGATTGGAGCCCGCGACGATAGGAACGGCCACGATCTCGGGCGTTTCGTAACTGTGCAGCGCGCGCACTTCTCGCTCCAGGTCCGCAAGCTTTGCGCGGGTTGTTTTCGCCAGTAAAAGGATCTCGCTCTGGCGCTCGATCTTTCCTTCCCAACGATAGACCGATTCCATTTCCGGAAGAATCTGTACGCACGCGGCGAGATGTGCGCCAACGAGCAGATCGGCAAGACGCGTGGCCTCCTCGCCATTTGCCGCGGTCATGAAAACTACAATTGGATCCTCACCGGGCATTGCGCTCTCTCACTGCTCTTCGTCGTCGTCGACCGAACCGCCGGTGAGCGGTGTGGTATCGCCGCCAAAGAACGCGTTGTACATCTCAGCGGCGCGGTCCACGTCGCGCTCGTCAACGAAAATCTCTGCGCCCTGGTCCGTCGCCGACAGCAGCGGTGAAAACGCGTCGGCGCCGCCAGATTTGATCACGGATCGAATCCCGTTCTTGTGAAAGATGTCGTTGACCATCTCGGCTTCGGCCGGCGATCCGAGCTTGTAGAGCGACACGAAGCTCGCCTCGCTGTTGTCGTGAAGGGTGTTTTCGGGCGTCAACCGCTCGACGAGCTGCGACCCGTCGTCAGGACAGCGAGTGATACCTTCCTGGTATTCTGATTCACACGTAGGGCAAAACATAAGCGACTCTCCCTCAACCAACCTTTGCCACAAAGGGTATCTCATCAAAATGTGTCATTCGTTTGAAGGCGCGAAAACGATCGTTGATCTCCTCGTGAGTGAGCCGCCGGACGCGCTGCGTGCCAAACTCTTCGACATTAAACGACGCCATCACCGAACCGAAGATCATCGCACGGCGCATGGCGTCTTCATCCAGACGCTCCTGGCTCGCAAGATAACCCATGAAACCGCCTGCAAACGTGTCGCCCGCGCCCGTCGGATCGAAAACAGACTCCAGCGGATAAGCGGGGATTGCGAAGTAATTGCCTGACGTGAACAACGCCGCGCCATACTCGCCGCGTTTGATGATCAGCGCCCTTGGTCCCCAACTCAGGATCTCGCGCGCGGCCTTGATCAAGTTTGGAATACCGGTGAGCTGGCGCGCCTCAGCGTCGTTGATGATCACCACGTCGACGACTCTGATCGTGCGCTCTAAAGAATCGCGCGTGTGCTCGATCCAGAGGTTCATGGTATCGAGTGCGACGAGCTCCGCATCGGGCATCTGTTCGCGCACGCCGCGCTGCAAGTCGGGTTGGATGTTGCCGAGAAACAGCAGGCGCGAGCGTTTTGATTCGTCGGAAACTTTTGGCTGAAACTCTGCGAACACATTCAGGTCGGTGAAGAGCGTGTGCGCAACGTTTAGGTCGTAATCGTAGCGACCGCCCCAACGAAAGGTCTTGCCGTCCTCGATGCGTTCGAGATCGCGCGTGCCCACGCGACGTTCTTCAAACACTTCGTAGTCACTAAAATCGCCACCGACTACGCCGACGATGCTGACGTCGGTGAAGAAGCTGGCGGAAATTGAGAAGTGGGAAGCGGAGCCTCCGAGCATCTTCTCGCATTTGCCGAAAGGAGTTTCAACTGCGTCGTAGGCTACGGAACCAACAACTAAAAGGGACATTAGGGTTTGGCCTCGAGCGCGCGCAACTCTTCGCGCGCCTGTTTTGCATAAGG
>DASUOZ010000148.1:0-2192 GCA_036276375.1 Pyrinomonadaceae bacterium
GCGTTCGGCGTAAAATAACTGCGAATCGTCGCCAGCAGGTTCGAGAGTGTTCGCGTGTAATCGAAGATCTGGTTGTGCAACGATACCGCGAGCGAACGTTGCTCCTGTTTGTCGTAACCGACGACGTACTGAAACCACAGCAACTCGAACGCTTCGGCGTACTTGTGCAACTGCGCCGCCAGGCCTGTGTGTACCGGCTCGACGCGGCCGGCTGAAGGCGTTGGATCAAAAGTCACCCACGAGCGCGTCTCCGGAAAGTAGACTTCCACCCACGAGTGCGCGTCGCTTTGTCTGACGGTGTAAGCCCCGGCAGTTTCGTTGTACTCGCCGGGCAGAAAACCGTTGACGACGCGTGCGGCGATTCCGTGGGTTCGCAACATCACCGCCATCGCGGTCGAGAAGTATTCGCAGTGACCGGTTTTGACGTTGAAAAGAAAGTCGGCGAGCGGATCCGGTCCGGTCGCTTTCAGTTCCAGCGTGTAGCCGTAGTCTCTTTGGAGTTGCCATTCGATCGCTTTCGCGGCGTCGTAACGGTTGCGCGCATTGGCCTCAATGATCATTCGGCGCGCAAGAGTGACGATGCGTGGATCGAGTGTCTCGGGAAGTTGCACATAGCGCTGGTATGACGACGAGTAGGCGCGCATGTCGCGCCGCAGTTGTTCCGCAGGCGGCTCGTCCGTGTCGGAGATCGCCTTGTACATGATCCGCTCGGATTCGTGTCGCCGCGATTGAATCGAACCTTCGGCGTCGACGCGGATGAACGGCAGATCTCCCTGAAGCGCAACTACGCGCGGCGCCGCGAAGAGCACCGGCGACTCGAGCGGCTCGAGAAAAACTGTTTGCGTCGTCAGACGATGCAGGGCTTCGGTCGTGCCTAACTGATAGAACCCAGCGCGCTCGGTGACCGAGGGATCCGGACGACGCGCATCCGGCGATTTGCGCCACGCATTTCCCGTGAAGTCGTCGAGTGCGACGCCGCGCCAGCGCAAACCGCGCGGCGGTGCGCCTTCTTCGATGCGCACGCGCATCACGAGGCCGTTGTCCTGCTTAAGGGTTCCGATCTGCCCGAGCGTGACGTTTTCCGAGAAGCCAATAAAGTTTGACAGCCCGCCGCCGCTACGCGTGAGCGCCGCTGCACCGGAACGTGGCGCGATCAAAAACAGCGGCAAGGCAAACGCGAAGATCAGAAGCAGTAAGGCGAGTGCGACTGCCGGGAGTCGCGCGGCTTCGGTGCTGTGCCACAAACGTCTTCCCTTTTTGAACACACGTGAATCAGGCGGCACGAGTAAACGTGTTTCTGTGTGACGCAGCGAACGGCGCGCTTTCTGGATCTCGAAGGCAGTGACGGCTGAAAGACCACACAAAAGGTAAAGCGTCAGCGTGCCGAGAAAGAGCGGGCTAAAGCTCAAGCCCGCGGCGAGCAAAACCTCAAAGAACGAGATCAGATATAGAAATACCCAGTCGCGATCTTTCTTGACCTGCAAGAGCTTTACGGCTGACAGGAAAACGATCAGGTGAGCGAGTGCGGTGACGCCGAGGCGTTCGGCTGGTTCGCCAAGTGACTTCTGATAATGCCAGTCGACATAGAAGAGCGGGATCGACAGCAGCACGATCGCGAGGCCGAAGCGTTCAGGTAGTTGCCAGCGTGTACCTTCGAGCTTCCAACTGATGATCATTACAACGAGAAACGTCAGCGCCAGCCCGTAGTCCAGCCCTCCCGCCAGCACGAGCGCCAGCATGGCGACGGCGATCATGGCGTACGAGAAGACTCGGAAGTAGGTCAGGAAGTTCATTCGTTGCTAAGACTACGACTGGCGCTTGAGCTTGATCTCAAACAGGTTCGGCCACAGTTTGCCGGTGACAAACAACCGGTTGCCCGTCGGGTCAAATGCGATTCCGTTCAGCACGGCTTCTCCGTCTTCAACTGCGCCCGGCTGAAGCAAACCACTCAAATCTATCCAACCGGTCACCCGACCGCTCTGCGGATCGATCGTCACTATGCGTTGATCGTGCCAGATATTGGCGTAGATTTCGCCGTTGACGTACTCGAGCTCGTTGAGCTCTTTAATCTCCGTCCTGCCGTCGGTTACTGCGATGGTTTTTGTCATCCGAAAGCTGTCTGGGTCGAGAAACTTAAGGCGGTGGCTGCCGTCGCTTATGATGAGCGACCGGCCGTCGCTGGTGAGGCCCCA
>DASUOZ010000149.1:0-6794 GCA_036276375.1 Pyrinomonadaceae bacterium
CAACAGCTCGAGGAAGTAAACCAGCTTGAGCCAGTGGCGAAACAGCAGATCGGGAAAACTTCGCGGCACCGCCACTTCCACCAATGACCAGAAAACCTGGCCCAGCCGGATGATCCACAACGAATACCGACTGTTGACGCCGCGCTTCTTCGACAACGAGTCGAGAATCTTACCGACGACTGTCGTGGCGCGCGCGGCCGAGCGCATCGTGCTTTCCGGCTCCAGTTTGCTGCGCGTACGGAAGTTGTCTTCGTAGTACTGGCGCAGTTCGTTTTGGTTGATCAAGCCGTTGAGTCGTTGGTTGAGCTGCGGATCACTCGCGCTGTTCTCGCGCAGCCGGCGAATGAAGTCGTCAAGCTGGTTCGATTCGGCTTTCCGCGTACGCGTGCGCATCATCGACTCTGCGAGCAGCGCGTTTCGTTCTTCCTGGCCCATCGGCTCGATCGTTTCGCAAATGATTTGCGCCTGCGCTTCGCCGATCAGTTGTTGGCGCAAGGGATGGTTCGGAAGCAACGACGCGATGATTCGTTCGGCGCCGTCGAGCCGTCCCCACAAGATGTCGTTCTGCCGCCACTGCCGCGCAAGGAACGCACCGAAGTGACCCAACGCCGAGCCCGCGAGCTTGTTACAACCCGTCGCCCGTTCGTCGATCAGTTGCTTTGCGTCTTCCGGACTGATGCGGATGATGTCGATCGTGTCTGCTTCGCCAACGCCGGATTCAAACATGATCGGGTAAGTGAGCAGATCGTAGTCTTCGTAATTCTCGTAATAGTGGGCCATTGCGTTGCGCGCGATCCAGATCGCGCTGTCGACGGCCAGGTTGCCCGAAACCGGGTTCGTACTCTTCGACGAGAACAATTCCATGCTGCGCGTCTCGGCGTCTGTTTTTGCTTCCAGCACATTTTCTTTGAGCGCATCAGCCGTCAATGCAAACTGTTCCACGATGTGCGCGTGCTGCGGATCTTTCAGAAACTCCTCAGTCCGCCGGTTACAGTCTTCCTCAGGCGAATCAGCACGGTAAGAGCGAAGTGTGCCGTTAGTTTTGCCGAGAAAGTAGTCGAGCACCAAAGAAGGCGAGTCAGGCTTTGCGGCCACTTTCTTCACTGCCGCCTCAATCTCGCTCATCAGCTTTTGCACGTGGTCTTTAACCGGACTGACGTGTGGCGCTCCCTGACCCTGTGGTTGATCTTTCGAGTGACGTGAGCGCAGCGAACGTCCCGCCCGGCGCAGGGAAACGAAGACGTCGTTCAACGTGCTCTTGAAGCTCAGCACTTCATCCTGAAAAGCATTCTCCTGCGCTTCGGTGAACGTCGCGTTGTCGAGATCGAGGCCGTAGCTCTTGGCGATGACATTGACGTGGGCCATCGCCGTTGGGTCCTGACGGTGCAAAGCATCGGCTTTGTTCCGCAGATAATTCACTCGGCGCAACGGATACGCGAGGTCAAACTCGTACAGGAAACGATTCGCCGTGGGCATGTTCGCGTGCTCGGGCGTGAGACGGTGTTCGACGTAAGTCTTTACGCGCCACGCGCGCACCAGACTGCGAACGATGATGAAGTAGTCTGAGTTTTCGTCGAATCCGGCCACACGCGCGATCAGTTTGGCTAACTGATCGGAAACGGCCGAGATGCGCAGCCGGTGATAAGCGGCGTACGCGCGGCCTTTTCGTTTGATCATGTCGGCCAGATCGAGTTGGGCGATGTCTTCTTCGCGCAAATGTTCTTGCGCCCATAGATTTGCGGTCGGCGGCGCCGCGAGCGTGCCGAGCTCTTTCCATGAATCGTAATCAGTTGCCGGCGCTTTGGCGGCGACCTGCATGCGCACTGCTTCTTCGTCGCGATCGACGCCGTTCGTAATTGAGTTCACACGATCGATCAGCCGGTTGCGCTCGCGTACGCGTTCGAGATCTTCGCGGATCGTTTCGTAGCGCGGCAGCGTCAGGAGCGCCGACATGACGTTTTCGATCGCGTCGGGCTTTTGGTCGGTCTCGATCTCGTCTTCCGGATGCTCGGGCGAGGGCTCGATGTAGATCAGTTTGCGGTCTACGGGAACGTCGGCGTTGCGGTTCATGAGCGTTTCGGTGGCGTAGGAGAACGGCTTGTTGTCGAGATAACCACCGTCGCCGAAAGCGCGTTTGGGAAACGGAACCGTCGAGACACCGCGCGGATCGAGATAGTCGCGATAGAACCGTTGCCACAGTTTGCTCGGCGAGAACCAATCGGTGTTTCGGTAGCTGCGTAACCTTTGCAGGATCGAATCGGTGTCGCTGAGGCACATCGGTTCGAAGGCAAACGGAAACGACGACGTGCAGCGGGCCGCGAACGCGAGAAACGGATTATAGGAGGCAAAGAAATCGTTGCGCGTGTCTTCGCCGCTCACGCTGCGTTCGGAGTAGACGAAGTGCATCACGTTGCGGTGGCGGCGCTCGTAGACGAGCTCGTCAGAAAGTCGAAGGGGCAACACGACACCCTGAAGATCGGTGGAAGTAACGAAGAGATCGAGCTCGTCCACGAACGGCGATTCGTCCTTTTCTTTTCGCGCCGAATCGAGTTTGTCCATACCGTCGAACGCGTCGAGAAGCTTGAAGTACATGCGTTCGCTGTTGAGCAACGAAGTCGGCGGGTCCTGCAGCGTAAGTGGTTTCTCGATGGAGCGTTTGTCGTTGATGAGCGTTTCGATGTCGCCTTCGGTGACCCAGAGATCCTTGAGTTGTTCCATGTCCTGGCCGTTGGCGAGTGCCTTGGCGAGGAAGATGCCGTTGATGCCGCCGGCGGAAGTGCCGGAGAGAATGTCGACGAGGAAGCGCGTCGGCGGGAGATTGGTCTTTTGCGTGTCGGTGGTCAGCTTTTCGAGATCGTCCATGCTCAACGTTTCATCGGCGAGCAGGTAACTGACCTTCCGATAGATTCGTTCGGTGCCGTTGAAGGCGGGCTTTTGCTCGCGAGCGGTGGACCGCACGAGCCGGAGTAGTTCCTGCGCGACGCCGTTGATGTAGATGGCGAGCGACACTCCGCCGTACATGACAACGGCGAAACGAACTTCCTGTGTGTAATCGGTCTGAGAGGGACTGGCAGTCATGAAACCTCCGTCAGGTTTTTGGGCTAAATAACCTGCGAAGAATATTTGATCATAACCATTGAACAAAGAAGATAAATCAACTATTGTTAGCGCCAGTTCGTCGCTTATTCATAACTGAGCCTTCAGTATCCACGCAGACCTCGCTCGTAGACCTTTTCTATTGAAACGATCAGTGGCCCGCAAAACGACTGCCGTGCCGCCGTGTCCTAAGGAGATCTCACATGAGTCTGGGAATCTTGAACACCGTCATTGCAATGGTCATCGTACTGCTGGTGTTGAGCCTGCTGGTGCAGGCGATACAAACCCTCATCAAGAAATTACTCAAACTGAAGTCGCACCAAATCGAAGGATCGTTGAAGGATCTTTACGACCAGGCCATCGCCGACGCGGGGCCGACAGCCAATACTCCGGCGAATGGAGATCAAGCTTCGCCGGCGGCGGAACAGTTCACGATCAGAGTACTAAGTGAGTTCAAAAAGATCGGGCGCGTGACTGCGTTTGGCCGGCCCGTACTCGATTCGTTGTCGAAAGAAGATCTGTTCAAGGTGATGGGGAAGCTCGAGTCGGAAGAGTTTTTCCCCGACTACGTGGCGAAGTTTCAGGCTCTCTGCAACCAGATCATCAGCCTCCGCAAAGCGACTGAAGATTTGACGAACAACCAGATGCTGCGCGGTGCGGCGAGTGCGAGAGTGGCCGAGATTCGCGCCATTCTCGCGCCGATCTTCAACAACGTGCAGGCGATTCTCGACGGCGAAAAGGTCAAACCGAAGGTGCTGTTCGCGGATCTGTTGCGGCTCGGCAAGCTCGACATTCGCGGTGTGTTGAAATTACTGAACCAGGCGCAGCAGGCGGTTGCGCAGGAAAAAGAGATCGCGGCACAGGCGGGCGCGGGCGGGGAAGTAACGCAATTGCAGGCGTTATCGGATGAGTTAGCGAAGCTTGCGAAGCTCATCGGCGACTTGAGTCAGAGGTTTGACGATGCGGTTTCGCCGTTGCGCAGCAAGCTGGAGCAGGTCGAGGTTTGGTTCGACACAGTCACGCAGAGTTTCGACGAGCGTTATGCGCGGCACATGCGAACAGTTTCGATCTACATCAGCATCGTGGTGGTGATCCTGCTGAACGCGAACTTCTTTCGCGTGTACCGGGACATTTCCACCAACGAAGTACAGCGCAATCTGATCGTAGAGAACGGCCCACAGGTACTGGAAAAAGCGCGCCAGGCACGTGAAAACAAATCCTCGTCACCAGCCACAGTGTCTGCATCTCCAACGCCCGCTTCCGCTGCGGCCGCTTCGCCAACAGCGATTCCGATCCCCTCTCCCGCCGAGTCTCCACTTGCGACGCCAATCCCTGCTCCAACAGCCTCTCCCGCCGTCAACGTCCGCGACGAAATCGAAGCAAGCCGCCAGGAGATGGAAGTTCTCGTCAGCACTTACCAGGGCTTCGGGTTCTCACCAGTCAGCGGAGCGCAGGTCGAATCGTTTCTCCAAAGCCTCGGCTTCTGGACCGCTCTCCAAAAACCCATACGCGGCCAGCGCGGTTGGTGGGGCTTCACCCTCGCCCGCAACGACAAAGGCGTGACCGTCAACAACGACAACATTCCCATCCCCATCGACTGTCAGGAAGTTGACAAGGACGGCAACGCCATCATCGCCAGCAACGGCAAGCCGATGAACTGCACGCCCGCCTGGCGTCTACAAACGCGCGGCGAGTGGTGGGCCAGTCGCAAGGGCGACGTCGTCACCATGGTCGGCTGGGCCATCATGGTGATGTTGCTGAGCGTCGGCGCGCCGTTCTGGCAAGACACGCTGGAATCGCTCTTCGGTATCAAGAACCTACTGCGCCAGAAGAGCGGAACGCAAAATATCGAAGACCAAAGCGGCACGGGCCAACCAAAGCAATAGCAACACTCTGATGGCCGCTGAAATGTTTCCGTGGGTCAATCACATAGTGCGTAGAGTGAGTAAAAGACTTCGCCTCGGAACCGTAGACCGCCTCATCATGAAGGTGCATATGGCAACTCGTAGCCTGGCCTACATCCTGTGTTTTTTGTGCTGTCTATTGACGGCAACAGCCGCGGTGCAAGCGCAAACGGTCACCGGCACGCTGCGCTTGCAAGCGACGGCCGTCAACGTTTCCGGCGCCCTGGTCTGGCAGGTAAACATGCAGTTTTCGCCCGCAGACATCGTCATCGACGCGGGAACGTTTGACCCGAGTCTGTCGGAGCCCTGTCCGCAAATTTCTGTTGCGTTGCGCAACCGTATTCTCAAAGAGCTCGCCGTGATGGCGAAGGAA
This sequence comes from Pyrinomonadaceae bacterium, assembly GCA_036276375.1. Taxonomy (GTDB): domain Bacteria; phylum Acidobacteriota; class Blastocatellia; order Pyrinomonadales; family Pyrinomonadaceae; genus PSRF01. The sequence goes on from DASUOZ010000149.1 coordinate 5,374, forward strand.
GAACAGGATTCACTCAAAACCGGCACTCCGTTGCACTTCTACGTGGACTCCATTCCGCCCTCCTACACCTTGCCCGACGCACTCAGCGAACGCGCGCTATTCGGACGACTGGACCGGCAACTGACCCCCTCGGTAAGCACCGACTCGTTCCTCGGTTTGAATAAAACCGCTCCGCTCGGATTCGGCCCACCGGTTCGCGTGGGCGAAACGCTCGCGGTGCGCAATCAAACTCAGTGGCGCTTTGAGCTCAATCCGCAAGGCTTTGCGGTTGTCGGTTATCAACTCTGGCTGCAAACAAAGAAGGCCGCGGCGAACGACGCCAACGGCGGCGCCACCGTTCCCGTTTCCAAAACGATTGGTGACGTCGCCGATGATCTCGGCATCACGTCTGTTTCAGCCGCCGAACGGGCCATGGCCGTCAACCTGATTTACGCGCCGGAAGACTTACAGAAGCCGAATGGAACGAATCGTACCGATACGGAAGTCGTGCGCGAGCTGGAGGGCGCGGCCTATCGAGCCCTTCTCTTAATGCGCGACGCCAAACTTCAGAGTTGCGACTTTCGAGACGCCAACGTCGACGAAATCGTCAAAGGCAACATCACCACACTTTTCAATGCCTACGGGCCTGATCTGCGAGTGGATTCATCGCTCATGGATAATCAGGACGTATTCGGTGTCCAGGGTTTACAGTTCGTTGAAAGCGTACGGATCAGCGTAACTCCCGAACCTGATCCCCAAGGCAACACAACCATCACTGATAGAGATCGAGAGATCGAGGAACTACTCAATCAGAAAGAAAAGCCGCGTCTTCTGGTCCAGCCCGGACAGATCCTAACCAACGACATTCTCGACAAAGACACGCGTCGACTGTATCTCGTGCGCAGCGTGAGCGCGGTGCCGAAGTATTCGTTCGCTGATGGTGTGCTCACTTATGAGGTTACGCGACGGCGTGAGATCGTTAACCTCACCGTCACCGGCGCCGGTTCTTACTCGCCCGAATACGCACTCAACGGATCGTTAGGCGTCACCGGCGACAATCTGCTCGGTCGAAGTGAGTCGCTGTCACTAAACCTCACCGGCGGAAACTCTTTTCAGAGAGGCCAGTTCAGCTTCTCACTTCCACGCGAGACGCCGAAAGAAAGACGAAAAATACCGATCATCTTTGCGGGCTTCACTCTAAGCGCCAACTATTCTTACGACTCCGATCAACATCTGGGAAATCCGCTCCTGACCAGGTTCACGAATCGTGAGTCGCAGATCTCCGCCAAAGCCTCCTTCGAATACGACTCGTTCACCGATCGCGACTATATCGATCAGGCCGAGGGCATAGAGGACAAACGAAAGCGGCTGCATCACGTCGTCACGACTGACGCCGGTTTTGATTTGCTGAACAATCAGTTGAAGTCGGACGGCCTGATTCC
>DASUOZ010000150.1:0-5286 GCA_036276375.1 Pyrinomonadaceae bacterium
GCCAGGGACTGATCTTCTGGCACCCGAAGGGCGGCGCAATCCGCAAGGAGATGGAAGACTATCTGCGCGGCGAGCTCCTCAAGCGCGGGTACGGCTTAGTGTTTACGCCGCACATTGCGAAACGTGACTTGTGGTTCACGAGCGGTCACGAAGAGAACTATGCCGATTCGATGTTCTCGCCGATGGACTTCGAGGAGCAGGAGTTTCGTATCAAGCCGATGAACTGCCCGTTTCATATCGGCATCTACAAGTCGGCTCAGCGTTCGTATCGAGACCTGCCGTTGCGTTATGCAGAGCTCGGAGCGGTCTACCGCGCAGAGCTCTCAGGCACGTTGCACGGGCTCGCGCGCGTGCGGGGCTTCACGCAGGACGACGCGCACATCTTCTGCACGCCGGAAAATGTGCACGCTGAGATCCTCGGTTGTATCGACTTCGCCTTCAACATGTTTGAGGTCTTTGGTTTCAAGGAGTTCAAAGTGGAGCTCTCGGTACGCGGCGACGATCCCGAAGCGCACTATCTCGGTTCCGACGAGCAGTGGGAATGGGCGGAATCCGCGCTGGTGGAAGGATTAAACGCCAAGCAGATTCCGTATCAGCGGATCGAAGGCGAGGCCGTGTTCTATGGACCGAAGATCGATATTCGCGTCGAGGATGCGATCGGACGTACGTGGCAGTTGACGACGGTGCAGTTTGACTTCAATTTGCCCGAGCGCTTCCAGCTCGAGTACATCGGGGAAGATAATAAGCCGCACCGGCCGGTCATGATTCACCGCGCGTTGTTTGGATCCATGGAACGGTTCTTCGGTGTGTTAATCGAACACTACGCCGGAGCGTTCCCGATGTGGCTGGCGCCGGTGCAGGTCGCGGTGCTGCCGATTACGGATCGCGTCAACGACTACGCCGAAGAAGTGGCGCGGGATCTTCGCTCTTCGGGCTTCCGAGTAGAAGCGAACTTGCGAAGCGAAAAAATAGGCGCGAAGATTCGCGACGCGCAGTTACAGAAAGTGCCGTTCATGCTCGTGCTCGGCGATCGAGAGATGGAGCAGCGTACGGTGGCTGTGCGGGAACGTGCGCAGGGTGATATCGGCGTTATGCCGCTAGCGGACTTTAAAGAAATGGCGCGCAAGCTGGTCGAAACGCGCGCTTTAAGTAACAAATAGCAATCCACAGATTACACAGACTGCCTAATAGAATCTGCGTAATTTGTGGATGGCTTTACCTTAGGAGGTGCAGCAATAGCTACAGGCTTTCGCGGTCGCGGTCAGCGTCCTGATAACCGGCGTCTACCCCCGGTTCGCATTAACGAGAGAATTCGCGTACCTGAAGTACGCGTGATTGGTGACGAAGGAGAACAACTGGGCGTCATGGATGTGCGCGATGCCATTCGTGCTGCCCGCGATAAAGGTTTGGACCTCGTCGAAGTTGCTCCCAACGCCGATCCGCCCGTTTGCCGGATCATCGACTTTGGAAAATACCAGTACGAAGCGAAGAAGAAGGCAAACGAAGCGAAGAAGAAACAGGTCACGATCACCGTCCACGAAGTGAAGTTTCGCCCTGGTACCGACGACCACGATTACGAGTACCGGATGAAGCGCGCGCGCGAGTGGCTGGCGGACGGCGACAAAGTGAAGGCCACGATCTGGTTTCGCGGCCGCGAGATGTCGCACCGCGAGCTCGGTGCGCGCATCCTCGAAAAACTCGAGCAGGATATGGCGGACGTCGGCGAAGTCGAGACGCGGCCAAAGATGGAAGGGAACCAGATGTTCATCATCCTGGGGCCAAAGAGACACAAGGGCGGCGGGAAAGACACTGCGCCGCCGCAGTGATGATCGAATTGTTGATTGTTGATTTTCGATTGCCGATTTGTTCGGCAAGGAGGCGCTACGATTAGCTCGCAACAATCAACAATCGAAAATCAACAATCAAAAATGAGAGGGATTTATGCCAAAACTGAAAACACACAAAGGTGCTGCGAAGCGCTTTCGGCTGACCGCGACCGGCAAGATCAAACGCGGTCACTCGCATGCACGTCACATTTTGACGAAGAAGACCAATAAGCGTAAGCGTCACTTGGATATCGACGTGCTCGTTTCCCCGGCGGATCACGAGCGGGTGATGAATATGCTGCCGTACGGCCGCGATTAGCAGCTGTTAACCGGAGAGAAGTTTATTTTTGTAAGGAGGTAATCATATGCCGAGAGCAAAACGTGGCAATAAGCGTCTCGAAAGACGCAAGAAGATACTCAAGTTAGCGAAAGGCTATCGCGGCACGAAGTCGAAACTTTATCGGTCGGCGAAGGAGTCAGTCGAGCGCGGGTTGAATTTCGCGTACACCGGCAGGAAGTTGAAGAAACGTGATTTCCGGAGTTTGTGGATCGTGCGCATCGGCGCTGCGGCTCGTTTGAATGGTTTGAACTATTCGCAACTGATGCACGGGTTGAAGCTGGCGAGCATCGAGCTCGACCGGAAAGTGCTTGCCGATCTCGCGGTGCACCAGCCGGAATCGTTTGCGGAAGTCGCGGCCCAGGCCAAGAACGCGCTCGAGAATGAACAGCGCAATAAAGCAGCGTAGTTTTTTTGAAAGGACCAGACAGTGAAATTAACCACACTACTACTCACGTTTCTACTCGGCGCGACCGTCGCTTTGGCGCAGGACAATGCTTCGGGAAAGTACGAAGGCACGCTGAAGTCTCCTGACGAGCGCGTCTCGCTGGAGCTGAAAACCGAAGGAGGCAAGATTTCGGGTCGTTTGCAAAACGGCGAGAAGTCGCTCGATAGTTCGGAAGGCAGTTTGACGAACGGAACTCTTTCGCTGAGTTTCGGAAAGGACTCTTCGTTAACCGGCAAAGTGGACGGTGACAAGATCGTCGGTGAATGGCGCCAGGGAGCTCAGAACCGCGCGATCGAATTGAAGCGGATTCCCGCAGCGCCTGCGTCTGCTGCGGCTCCAACAGCTCCGGCAGCCCCGGCTGCTGCCGCGCCCGCGTTTAATCTGAACGGTCAGTGGGAAGCCGTCGCCGACGCGAATGGTCAGCCGTTTCCGTTTCTGCTGACGCTGAAGTTGGACGGCGAGACCGTCACCGGCAACAGCAGTTCACAGCTCGGCGAAGCCCCGGTCAGAGACGGCTCGTGGAAAGAGGGCAAACTTGCATTTACGCTGGAAGGCTCGAACGGCAACATCTCGATGATCGCCAGTGTCGTCGATGGAAAACTTTCCGGTGAGTTTGATTACGCCGGGCAGTTGCAGGGTAAGTGGGTAGCGGTGAAGAAAAACTAAGTTAGTGATGTCACAAAACCTAACGGACTTATCGCCTGCTCAGCAGGTTGAAGCGGCCAGCAAAGCGTTCGAGCAAGAGTTCGAGCGCTTTGCCCGCTTTACATCGCATTTGAATGCTTTGTCCAACTTGCCGTTGGAAGAGGCGGTTGCCGAAGAACGCGCGCTGTCAGAACTGCGCACCCGTCACTTGGGCAAGAAAAGCACGTTGGCGGCAGCGAAGAAGCTGATCGGTCGCGTCGCCGCCGAGGAGCGTCCTGCGTTTGGCCAGTTGATCAGGGATTTTGAAGAAAAGCTCGTAAGCAGGGTCGATGCGGTCGAACTAAGGCTTAAAACCCACATCGAAGAAGTACGAACAGCGCGCGAGAGCATCGACGTGACGATGCCCGGGCGGCGTCCGCCATACGGTCACCGCCACCCGATCACGATTCTGCGCGAGCGAATCGAAGACATCTTCGTCGCCCTCGGCTACGTTATTGAGGACGGCCGTGAGATTGAAACCGACTTTTATAACTTCACCGCCTTGAATATTCCGGATAACCATCCGGCGCGCGGTGAAGCCGACACGTTCTACACGACCGACGGCTTTGCCCTTCGTTCACAAACTTCGACCGTGCAGATTCACGCAATGCAGCGTCGCGGAGTGCCGATCCGCATGATCGCGCCCGGCCGCGTTTTCCGGCGCGACACGCCCGATCCGACGCACAATCCGATGTTCTACCAGGTTGAGGGCTTGTGTGTGGACCGCGGGATCACAATGGCTCATTTGAAGGGAACGGTAACGGAGTTTTTGCGGCGCATGTTTGGACCCGAAACGGTCACGCGCTTTCGCCCGTCGTACTTCCCGTTCACCGAGCCGAGCGCGGAGTTTGATTTTAGTTGTTTCAAGTGCAAAGGCGCGGGTTGCCGGATTTGCAAGAACTCCGGCTGGATCGAGCTGGGCGGCAGCGGCATGGTCCATCCGAACGTGTTGCGCATCGTCGGCGTTGACCCGGAGGTGTATTCGGGGTTCGCGTTTGGTCTCGGCATCGACCGCATGTGTGCCCTGATGTACGAGTTGGACGACATCCGGTTGTTGTTTGAGAACGACGTCAGGTTCATCGAGCAGTTTGAATAGGCCGGGACGATTGAATAATGTTCATCAGTTACGAATGGCTTAATGATTATGTAGGCACAAAGCTCAGTCCGCAGGAGCTGCGCGATCGTTTGACGATGGTTGGGCTTGCGATTGATGCCGTAGAACAGCACAACTCTGACGCGGTGCTCGACGTAGAAGTGCCTTCCAACCGGCCCGATTGCCTGTCGCACGTCGGGATCGCGCGCGAGGTTGGCGTCATCGAGCGCGAACAACTGCGTCTACCCCGCGTTGAATCCTTCAAAACTGAAGGCCGGGCCGGAGATCTAACCGCAGTCGAGATCATAGACGACGATCTCTGCCCACGATACTCCGCGCGTCTGGTGCGCGGTGTGAAGATCGCGCCGTCGCCGGAGTGGCTGGTCAAACGTCTCGAAACCATTGGCCAACGGCCCATCAACAACGTCGCGGACATCACCAATTACGTGCTGCACGAGTTGGGCCAACCCCTGCACGCCTTCGACTTTCACAAGCTCGCTGGACCGCGCATCGTCGTCCGTCGCGCCGTGGCCGGTGAAAAGCTGAAAACTCTCGACGGCATCGAACGCACGCTCACCAGCGACATGCTGGTGATTGCCGACGCCGAGCGGCCCGTCGCGATGGCCGGCATCATGGGCGGCGAAGACTCGGAGATCTCCACCGACACCACCGACGTCTTAATCGAGAGCGCTTACTTCGATCCGAATTCTATCCGTCGCACGGCGCGCCGCCTCGGCATGGATACCGAAGCGTCACGACGATTCGAACGCGGCGCAGATATTGAAGGCGTCGTTCGAGCCCAGGAGCGCTGTATCCAACTGATCTGTGAGCTTGCACGAGGTATTGCAACTGAAGATCAGCTCGACATCTATCCCCGGCCCTTTGTCTCACGCACTGT
>DASUOZ010000151.1:0-2543 GCA_036276375.1 Pyrinomonadaceae bacterium
CCCAGTTGGATATCTCGATTATCGAATGGCGAGAACTAAAAGATACTCGAATGATTTTTATCGCCAGATTGGGTACCGGTGAAAGGGACAGAAAAATCAACCGCGGCCGACATGAGTGGTTGGAGGAATACCTCCAGAAGAAAGGCGTCGCATACGTTTTCGCCGAGGGAGACCGCGTGAAGGGCCTTGGCCGGATGGAAGTGTACGTCGGCGGAAGGCTCATAATGTCTGCACCGACCAAGAGAGGCGTGCGGAGACTCTGCTTCGGTGACCTCGGCTTCTAATGCGCCAGTAATTTGTTGACCTCGCCCACGATCACGATAGAAAAATCGAAGAGTGGTGCCGGAGGTCGGACTCGAACCGACATGAGGAGTGAACCTCGCCAGATTTTGAGTCTGGTGCGTATACCAATTTCGCCACTCCGGCGTGAAGGGGTGACATCATAAGGCCCTTTCGACCTCAGCGCAACAGGCCCGAAACTCACTGAAAGTGACGCATTTTGACAGTTGGACCGTGAACGTAAAAACTTGTTTGCCACGGACCATATAAAACGCTAGAATGCGTTAGCCACGTGCTGGCTCGGGCACTTCCAAAGGCCCCGATACCTACCCTTACAAAGCGATTTGAAGCACTAATCGAATCCCTTGCACTATCGCCCTGTCGCTTCAGGAGAGGACCAAATGCCGACAATTGCGTCGCCCCGCATACTGATAGTCGATGACGAAGTCGAAATTACCGAGATTCTAGCGGACCTGTTGAGCGAGGATTACGACTGCCTTCGCGCCGGGTCTGCCGAGCAGGCTCTGGCCCTGTTGCATCAGAACCAATTCCAACTCGTAATCAGCGACATCACCATGCCGGGCATGAGTGGACTCGACATGATTCCACACGTGAAGGCCCTCGCGCCGGAAACCGTGGTCGTGATGATCAGTGGCATGCAGACCGTGGAAAGCGCGATCGGTGCGTTGCGGCTCGGCGCGTTTGATTACCTGATGAAGCCTTTCGATCTGCGGCAGGTCGAAGCGGTCGTCAAACGTGCGCTCGAACACCACGATCTGGTTGTCGCCAAGCAGCGTTACGAAAATCATCTCGAAGAACTGGTCGAACAACGGACCGCCGAACTCGATCGCGCACTAAACTCGCTGGAGGGTGCGTATCGCTCGACACTCAAAGCACTCACGGCCGCACTCGAAACACGCGACTCCGAAACACATGGCCACTCCGAACGCGTCGTCAGTTACAGCCTGCGCCTCGGCCGCGAGTATGGCTTGAGCAGCGAAGATATGAAGTCGCTGGAATTCGGTTCGCTACTGCACGACATCGGCAAGATCGGCGTGCCGGATTCGATCCTGCGCAAACCGGCGAAGTTGACGGACGAAGAATGGGTGCGCATGCGCGAGCATCCCATGCACGGCCAACAGATCCTGCGCGGCATTGAGTTTCTGCAAGGCGCGGCGCGAGTGGTGGCCCAGCATCACGAGAAGTGGGATGGCTCAGGTTATCCGCTCGGGCTGCGTGGCGCGGACATCGACATCTGCGCGCGCATTTTCTCGGTGGCTGACGCGTTTGACGCGATCACGAGCGACCGCGTGTATCGCCGCGGAAAGTCATACGAAGCGGCGGCCCAGGAATTGGATGATTGGGCCGGTCGACAGTTTGACCCGAAGATTGTCGAGGCGTTTCATCGCGTGCCGAAGGAAGATTGGGAAGTGCTACACCGGCAGTCGTTGTTGCCGAAGGAAGATCAGTTTGACGTGCGGCAACTGATGCACGTGATGGAGTCGCAGTTAGAAGCGGCAGTACGGTAAAACATCTTCGCGGATGGAAGAGCGGATTTAGGGGGTTGGTACTATGTAACCGCGACGGGCCTGAAGACTCACGCCCACTCTTCGCGACGCAACTTCAATTCGCCGATACTCACCGGGCCTCGCTTCCGCGAGCGGGCGCTTCGGACGATAAGTCACAACATACTCCGCACTGATGGCCCGCGCGACATCGTCAGCCTGGGCGAGCATCTGCTGACCGTTCAGAGGCAACAGCCACTTGCCGCCAGTTTCCTCAGCCACGTTCTTCAACACCGGCTCACTCTTTTTCAACTCAGCTTCGTAAGCTTTGCGTGCTTTTTTCATCGCCGGATCGAACCTGAAGCCGACGCCGAATGATGGCGAACGATTCATGCCGGGCGGCTGCGTTGGATCGGTCGCTCTGATCGGATCGGAGCTCGCGGGACGCTGCCCCGCCACAACGTTCGAGTTCTTGTCCTCGCTCTTCTGACGCACAAACTCGGTGTAGCTGATGATATGGACCGTCGCTCGCGCGGCGACCAGTTTGCGCATCGCGTCGGCGCGGTTGACCTTCGCTCCGGCTGAATCGACGCCGTCAGTAATCAAAACCACGTGACGGCTTCCTTCCGGGCGATCTTTCAACTGCTCCATCGCGTTGACGATGGCTTCCGAGATTCGCGATCGCTTGGTCGAAAGCAATTTGGACTTCAGCGTTTTCAGAACAACGTTCTTGTCGGTGGTCCACGGCTGCAACACCTG
>DASUOZ010000152.1:0-11694 GCA_036276375.1 Pyrinomonadaceae bacterium
ACGTAACGTTCCACCCGATCACGCTGACAGCAACTATCGTATGGTGTACGAAGCGATGTTCTCACACGCACCAATCCCAAAACAGAACATACACCGTATTTTGGGTGAGAAGTCGAAGGCCGAGGAGGCTGCCCAGGACTATGAGATCGAGCTACGTGGATTTTTTGGCGAAGCCATCCCGGCTTTTGATCTCGTCCTCCTTGGCCTTGGCGAGGACGGACACACAGCCTCGCTCTTCCCGCATTCACCTTCTCTGAAAGAAACACAACGCCTAGTCGTAGCACCTTACGTCGAGAAATTGAACGCCTACAGAATCAGTTTGACGTTGCCGGTACTGAACAACGCTAAAGCTACGATGTTTCTGGTCACTGGAGCGTCCAAGGCCACGGTCTTGAGGGAGGTAATTCAGACGGATAAAAAGACCGATAAGAAGCCGGATCTTTACCCGGCTCAGGCGATCTCGCCAACGAGCGGCGCGGTGTCGTGGTTCGTCGATAAAGCCGCCGCGCGTCTTTGCTCCACCAGCAACTCTTCAAACACCGGCGCCGAAAGCGACTTGCTGAACAGAAAACCCTGAACCACATCGCAACCAAGCGAGCTCAAATATTGAAGCTGTTCCTGCGTCTCCACGCCCTCGGCGATCACCATCAGATCGAGCGCGTGGCCCAAGGTGATGATCGCGCGCACGATCGCCGTGTCGTGCGGATCTTTACAAACGTCGGCCACAAAAGCCTTGTCGATCTTTAACGTATCGATGGGGAAGCGCTTGAGGTAATTGAGCGACGAGTAACCAGTGCCGAAATCGTCGATCGCGACCTTGATGCCCATCAACTTCAACTCGTGCAGTTTCTCAATCGCCTGCTCCGGTTCCTTCATGATCGAGCTCTCGGTCAACTCGAGCTCCAACCAGCGCGGATCGAGGTTCGTCTCTTTCAAAATCTCAGCCACCGACGTGATAAACGACGGCTGTTGAAACTGACGCGCCGAGAAATTAACCGACAGTCGCATGGGCGCCAGACCTTTATCCTGCCACTCCATGTTCTGCGAGCACGCCGTACGCATTACCCAATCGCCGAGCGCAATGATCAATCCACTGTCTTCGGCGAGCGGCACAAACTCAGTCGGATAAAGCAGTCCCAGACTGGGGTGCCGCCAACGAACCAGCGCTTCCATTCCCACGAGATGGAAATCGGGAATGCGCACCTGCGGCTGATAGTGAACGACAAACTCCTCGCGCTCGAGCGCGCCGCGCAGATTGCTTTCGAGCACGAGTTGCTTGAGCGCGCGCGTAGTGCCGCCCGCGGTGTAAAACTGGTAGTTGTTGCCGCCTTCCTCTTTCGCACGGTCGAGCGCCGCGCTCGCACTCTTCAACAAGCCTGAGGTGTCGCGATCGTCGTGCGGATACAGGCTGATGCCGATGCTGGTGGAGACAAACAACTCCTGATCGTCGTAAAGAAAAGCCTGATCGAGAACTTCCTTGATGGCCCGAGCAGCGTTGGCCGCGTCCTGCGCACGCGAGATCTGCGTCAGTAAAATCGCAAACTCGTCGCTACCAAAACGCGCCACGGTGTCGCTTTCACGCACACAACTCGTCAACCGCTGCGCCACTGACTGCAACAGGCGATCACCAGCGGTGTAGCCCAACGAGTCGTTGATAGTTTTGAAGCGATCGAGATTCAGCAACAGCACGGCGTGCATCTGATCGTTGCGCCGCGAGTAAGCGATTGCCTGTTTGAGCCGATCCTTGAACAGCACCTGGTTCGGCAGATCGGTAAGCGCGTCGTGATACGCGAGATGATTGAGTTTTTCCTGCGTCTGCTTGTTCTGCGAAAGGTCGACGATGAAGCACGCGATCTCCTCGTCGTGTAAGGCGGCTCCAAAAAGCACGGGAATCGTGGCGCCGTCGTTCCGGACCAGGTCTTTTTCAAACGGAGCACACGCACCAAACGCCATCAATTTCTCAAACGCCTCTTCGTCGAGTCGATGGTGTTCGGGCGAGGTCAGGTCGCGCAGATTCGCCGGCAGATCGTCGCGCGTATAGCCCACGAGGTTCAGAAAACTGTCGTCCGCGCCAATAATCTTGCCGCCGAGATCGGTAAACAACACGCCGATCAGATTCGTGTCGGTGAAGCGTCGCAGGGCTGCATCCAGCCGGCTCTCAAAGCTTTCGAAGGTCATCTTAGTTTTCCGAGGGAAGGTGAAGTAGGCAAGAAGGGTTGGCCGTCAACCCGGACCACAGAGTAACACAGACGAAACGGACTTACACAGAAAATTTCTGCTTCAGTCCGTGTCCATCTGTGTCCGTCTGCGGCCTATAGTCGCTCTTTGATGTACTTCGTCATCAATCCGAACAGGTGACGCTGCGTCCCGGCACCTTCGTAGATTCCGTGTGAACGGTTCGGATACGACATCATCGAAAACTGCTTGTTCGACGCGATCAGCGCATTGATCAGCGCCTCCGTGCCCTGGTAATGCACGTTATCATCGCCCGTCCCGTGAATGAGGAGCAGGTTGCCCTTCAACTGGTTTGCGAAGGTGATCGGCGAGCTCTGTTTCCACTCTTCCGGATGGTCCTGCGGCAAGCCGCCGTAACGCTCCTGGTAGATCGTGTCGTAGTAACGGAGATCCGGAACCGGCGCGACCGAAACGCCGGTCGAGTAAACGTCTCCGTGACGAAACATCGCATTCAGCGTCGAAGAACCACCGCCGCTCCAACCCCAAATTCCGATCCGCGCCGGATCAACGAACGGCCACTTCGCAATCGCACGCGCCGCCGCAGCCTGATCGCCGGAATTAACAATGCCCATCTTCCGATAAATGATCTTGCGCCACGCACGGCTACGCGGCGCGGGCGTTCCGCGATTGTCGACGCTCATCACGACGTAACCCTGCTGGGCCAGCATCGTGTGCCACATCCGGTCGCGACCGCCCCAACGGTCCAGCACCGTCTGTCCCCACGGCTCGCCGTAAACATGAAACAGCACCGGATACTTCTTCTGCGGATCGAAATCCGGCGGCTTGATCATCCAGCCGTCGAGTTCGACGCCCTCACCGATGTCGACTTTGAAAAACTCCGCCGTGGTTGCTTTCAACTTACCAATCCGTTCCTGCACCGCTTTGTTGTCGATCATTGTGCGCACGACTTCGTGTTGCGGCAGACGCACGACTTCAGTGACGGGAACCGTATTGAACGTCGAATAAGAGTGAATGGCGTAGTCGCCGTGCGGCGAGATGTTGTAGCCGTGAATACCGGCCGCGTTCGCCGGTGTCAGGCGTTCTTCTTTGCCGCTGCCGTCAACCCGAACACGATAAAGGTAACGTTGCGTCGCGTTCTGCGGCGAAGCCAGGAAGTAGAGCCAGCCGTTCCGCGCATCGACGCGCTCGACCGTGATCACGTCGTAATTGCCGGGTGTGATCAGTTTCACGTCGCTGCCGTCACGCGAAACGGAATAGACATGACGCCAGCCGTCGCGTTCGCTGGCCCACAAAAATCGCCGACCGTTGTCGACCCACTCGACGTCGCCACGCGCGATGCCGGTCTTGTCCCAGTCGATATCGCCCCACGCGATGTCGACCCACGCTTCGTCTTTCTCCGTCAGAATCGGGCGCACTTTGCCGGTGCGCACGTCGCCGAGCATGACGACGTTTGTGTCCTGGCGGCGATTGAGTTGTTGGATAACGACCTCGTCAGTACCGGCCCACTCCATACGCGGCAGGTAGTTATTGCGTGGATCACCGGGAACTTCGAACCAGCGGGTTGGACCACCATCAGCGCTGACGACGCCAACGCGCGCCGCGGAGTTTGTTTCGCCGGCTTTCGGATAAGGAAAGGAGATGATTGACGGATACAGATTGCTCGTGTTGTCGATCATCTGCATCTCTTTGACGCCTTCGGAGTTGAGCTGCCAGTAGGCGATCTGTTTGCTGTCAGGGCTCCAGCGGAAGCCGTCGCGGCAGAACAGTTCTTCTTCGTAGACCCAATCGAAGGTGCCGTTGACGATGTAACGCGAACCGTCGGTGGTGAGCTTGGTGATCTTTCCGCCGCTGTAAAGGTTTTCGACGTAGATGTTGTTCTCACGCACGTAGGCGACCTTTTCACCATCAGGAGAAATCTTGGCAAACATCATGGTCGACGGCTTGGCATCAGGGCCGCCGAGTTTGCGCAGAGAGGAGAGAGGCGAGGATTGTCCGTCTGGGCCCCAGGCCGTCCCCAAGCCAACCATCCAGTAGTCGCCGCGCGTGTTGCTGCGCCAAACTCTTTGCGAGTTCGCAAAAATAAGTACGCTTCTTCCGTATTTGGTAAAAGCAAACTCCTCGACTAATAACGGCTCACTCGCACCCTGTGGAATCAAGCTTTCCGCACGTACCACGACGATTCTGGCGCCAGTGGCGACATTGTAAGCAACTATGTCGACAAAGTTTTTCTTAGTTGGCGAGGGTTCGAGCGCGTAATAGCCACTGCTTTCCGCCCAACTCACCGGTCCTAACGACCGCGTCCGGTACGTAAACATCGAATCGACCGTCAGCAGTTCCGTCTGCCCAAAAGCAGTAACTGCCAACAGCAAAATGACTGGCAAAATCGCAAATCTACGCTTCATAACTTTGTCCGTGTTCATCTGTGTCCGTCCGTCGCTTAGTCTCCGCGCCCAACTAGCGCCGCAATGGCGGCAATTATCTCAGTCTGTTCGATTGGCTTGGCAAGGTGCTGATGGTAACCCGCCGCGAGCGCGCGCTCGCGATCTTTTCGCGAAGCATAACCAGTCAACGCAATCGCCGGCGTGCGTCCGCCCTGCTCCACGGGCATCGAGCGCACCTTTTTAATAAAGTCATAGCCGTCTTGATCGGGCATGCCGATGTCGCTGATCAAAAGATCCGGCACGTCGTCGGCGAATGAGTTGAGCGCTTCAGCCGCTGACTTCGTCGAAGTCACTCGCGCGCCGTAACGCTTCAACATCGTGCCGAGCAGTTTACGCGAGTCGTCGTCGTCTTCCACCAACAGCACGTGCACGCCGTCGAGACGAACCACGTCTCTGCGGCTGCGACGCCGCTCGACCTCGCGCCGCCGTTCTTCCGCGCGTGCCGGATCGCGTCGCTCTTCGGCCAACGGCAGCTCGACTGTGAAAACCGCCCCGTGGCCCAAACCGGCGCTCTCCGCACTGATGCTGCCGCCGTGCAACTCCACGAGATGACGCACAACCGCGAGTCCCAGGCCGAGTCCGCCTTGTTTTCGCGAAATGGATCCTTCCGCCTGCCGAAACCGATCGAACACATACGGTAGAAACTCCGCCGCGATGCCTTCACCAGTGTCAGCGACAGTCAAACGCACGGTCGTGCCGACGCACCTTAAATTCAACGCGACCACGCCGCCGCGTTGGGTAAACTTGATCGCATTCGAAAGCAGGTTCCAGATTACTTGCCGCAAGCGATTCGGATCGCCCTTCACCAGACATTCGCCACTCAATGAGTCGGTGCGAAGCAGAATTCCCTTTACGTCGGCCGTCGGTCTTAGTGCATCAATAGCTGCTTCCACTATCGGCGCCAGGTTCAGCGGGTGCAAATCGAGACGAAGATTGCCCGTGATGATGCGCGAAACGTCGAGCAGGTCGTCGATTAGTCGAGCCTGCGAACGCGCGTTGCGCTCGATCGTTTCGATCGCGCGCGTCGCATTCGATCCTTCAACCTCGCCGTTGCGAATCATCGAAGCCCAACCGAGAATCGACGTCAGCGGTGTGCGCAGCTCGTGTGACAGCGTCGCGAGAAACTCGTCTTTCAAACGATCGGCTTCCTCGGCGTGCTGCCGTGCGTCGCGCTCGCGAATGAGCAGCGCTGCGCGTTCTTCTTCCGCGTTTTCGCGCGTGGTGACGTCGAGCACGAGCGAAAGCACTGAAACGAGTCGATCGCGATCATCACGCAGCACCGAGTTGTACCACTCGCAAAACAGCACCGAACCTTCGCGGGTGTAGTTTCGATTGCGTTGCACGCCCTGAACCTCGACGCCTTCGCGTTGCCGATTGGTCACCAGCGCCACGGCATCCACGTCGTCGGCGAAAACAAACTGCCACTCGTTGACGTGTTTGCCGATGACTTCGTCGGCTTTCCAACCAAACAGACGTTCCGCCGATTCCGACCAGCGCGACACACGAAAGTCGCTGTCCCACTCGATCACGGCCAGCGGCGACCTCTCGACGTGAAAAGACAGTTGCCGGTAAGCCGTGTGCGCGGCGTCTTCAGCCTGGCGTCGCGCGCTGATGTCGCTTACGACTGCGATGCCGCCGCCGTTGTTGTTGTTCTCATCGAGCAGCGGCGAGTAGCGACACGCGAATATACCGCTGCCCGATGGTCCATAAGGATGCGACTCCGTAACTGTTTCCTTGCCGGCGAAGGCCGCTGACAAGCAACTCTCGCCGCCGGTGGTGTCGCGGAGGAAAGGAAAGATTTCGTCAGCTCGCCGGCCCACCACTTCTTCGCGACTGCGACCGGTGATGCGCTGCATCGCGCGATTCCACGCGATGATGCGGCAATCGCGATCAAACGCGAAGAGACCGTCGACGCTGGCGTCGAGCAAGCGCATCAACAGCGATGGGGATTCGTTGTCCAATCTGTTCAGTCGGTGGATTTTCTTTCAGGAGTTATTTTGCCCCGGTAAGCAACAACAATCCGGTAGCATCTCGCACGAGGATGTTCGAGCCCAGCAACACCGGCATGGACCAGGTCGCCGACTCAGCCACTTCGTAACGACGTTCGACCGCAAACGCAGGGGCATTGCGTTTGACCACAATTAAATCCGCGCCATTGGTGAGAAAGACGACGTGCCGGGGCGTCAGCAGTAATGAAGCGTGCTCGCCTTCACGCCCTTCGGTGGCCCAACGGACCGTGCCGGTCTTCGCGTCGAGCGCCACAAACTGCCCTTTCTTCTTCGACGAATGTGCATAGACCAAACCGTCGCCAAACACCGGCGAGCTCATGTACATCGCCACGTCGGCGTTCTTCCACGCTTCGGTCGCCTGCCACTTGCCGTTCTTCTCGGCGAGCGTGAAGGCGTGTGTTCCGGCGCGCGTGCCGGAAAC
This sequence comes from Pyrinomonadaceae bacterium, assembly GCA_036276375.1. Classification (GTDB taxonomy): domain Bacteria; phylum Acidobacteriota; class Blastocatellia; order Pyrinomonadales; family Pyrinomonadaceae; genus PSRF01. Next base: position 7,068 of record DASUOZ010000152.1, read on the forward strand.
TATCAGATGCGCGCCAGTCCAAAGCGGAGTGGAAATGTTCTCGTGCCATTCATCGGGAAACGGCACTGACCACAGCTCCTTGCCGCTCTTTGCATCGATGCTGATAATCGAACCCTCCGTCATCGATACAATCTGCGAATGTCCGTTTGGATCGATCACGACTGGTGAAGCGTAACCGGGTCCGAGTCCGGTCCATTCCCATTGCGTGGCGCCGGTGGCCGGGTCGAGTCCGAGTATCTTGCCGCCGTGAATGTCGCTGCCGACCTGGACCACGAGGCGGTTGTTCACCGCCAGCGGCGACGCTGCTGTACCGCAAAAGAGCTTGCTCGTGTCGATCGACTGCGAAAAATCCTTGGTCCACAACTGCTTACCGCTCGCCGTGTCCCAGGCGTTGAGAATGCCGGTGACACCGAGCGTGTAGAGACGATTAGCGATCACGAGCGGCGTGGAGTTTGGTCCTTTTGCCATCTGGACCGCGTACTGGTTCTTCTTGAAACCAGCCTGGTATTTCTGTTCCCAGATGACTTTGCCGTCGGCGAGATTGATCGCGGCGACGATCTCTTCCGGATCGCGTCGTCCGTGAACGAAAACGCGGTTGTTGGCGACGACGGGCGACGAGTAACCCTCACCGATTTCGACGCGCCAGGCCCGTTCCCATTTCTCGGGCCACGCGGCCGGAGCGTTCTTTTCCGAGACGAACCCATCGCGCCCCGGCCCGCGCCACTGCGTCCACTCCTGCGCCACGGCCACAGGCGCCACGCCCAGCAGGAAAAGCAAAACCCCGGTTGCCAGCTTTGGGTCCCTCATGCGAGGGCGATCATACCATCCACCGATTGCGCAGAACAGGTGTATGCTGTCCTCCGTCGCGGATTTTCGCCATGAAAAGAACTTTTCCAATCGCCCTTTGTGTGGCCGTCGTTGTGGCTCTCACGGTGGCGTGTGGCTCGGGTTCCGTCAGCACGAAGGCGCGCGCGCCGGTGGCGGTGGTGGAGTCGAGTGTTGTTGTGCTGCCGGACAAGTTGGGGAGTTTTACGAAAGCCGCGTTTGAGAGTCACGTTGCGGAGCTTAGGAAGCGTTTGCCGTCGAAGGACTTTACGATCGTCGTGCAGCCGCCGTTTGTGGTGGTGGGCGATGAGCCGGAGGAGATCGTGAAATGGCGCGCGGACGGGACGATAAAGTGGGCGGTCGAGAAGTTGAAGCAGGATTTCTTTACGGACGACCCGAAAGAGATTCTCGATATTTGGTTGTTCAAGGACGCGGCTTCTTACGATAAACACACACGCCTGCTTTTCAACGACACACCGACGACGCCTTACGGCTACTACTCACGCGAAGAGAAAGCGTTGATCATGAACATCGGCACCGGCGGCGGCACGCTGGTCCACGAGATTGTTCATCCGTTTATGGAGGCAAACTTTCCGGAGTGTCCCGCCTGGCTCAACGAAGGTTTGGGCTCGTTGTATGAGCAGTGTGGCGAAGAAGACGGGCATATTCATGGCTACGTGAATTGGCGTCTGCTGGGTTTGCAAAAAGCGATCAACGCGAAGCAGGCGCCCGCGTTCAAGACGTTGATGGCGATGGACCGAGATACGTTTTACGGCGATCGCAGTGGAGTGAATTACGCGCAGTCGCGGTATCTCTGTTATTACCTGCAAGAGAAAAATCTGTTGGTGAAGTTCTACAAACAGTTTCGCGCGGGTCACAAGAACGATCCCAGCGGATTCCTCACGCTCAAAGCCGTCCTCGGCGAGTCAGACATGGACCAGTTCAAGCGCAAGTGGGAAAGGTTCGTGTTGGCTCTGACCAGGAGCTCCCCTTGAAGCCACGGAGAGACACAGACTAACACGGACCAGCAATAGGTAGGAGGGCGTACTTTTTACTCTTTTTGCCTGTCCCTGTTTGTCTGTGTCTCTCCGTGGCAAGTTCAGATTACGTCAGCAAAGTTCTTGCGCGTTCGCGCGAACCACCAGTATCCGAAGATAAACACGACCAGCGCGACGGCGGTGAAGTAGAGGAGCCCGCGCCAGTCCGGTGCAAAGCCGTCGAGAAAGACGCGCCGATAACTCCGCACGAGCGCCGTGAACGGGTTTACGGCAATAAACCAGCGAAAACGCTCAGGTACGATCGACTCCGGATAAATGATGGGCGTCAGGTACATCCAGGCCATCAACAACAACGTGATTCCCTGAGCGATGTCGCGGAGGAAGACGCCGAGCGACGCGATCAACCACGCCGCGCCGAGCGCCAGCAGGAGTTGCGGTATGAGCAACACCGGCAGCCAGAGCGCGGTGAGTGGCAGGTTCTGCCGGATCACTATCGTCGCTATCAGCAGCGCGATCGTGGCGAAGAGTTGATTGCCGAGCGCCGCAAACGCCTGAGCCGCCGGCAGTGTCTCGAGTGGGAAAACGACTCGCTTCACGAGATTCGCATTCGTCACGATCGTGTTTGACGATTGCTGCACCGTCTCCTGAAACATCGTCCACGGCAACAACCCGCAAAACAAGTAGAGTGCGTAGTCCCAATGCGAATCGCCCGCGCCGAAACGCGCCCCGAAAATGCCGGCGAAGATAAACGTGAAGATCGCGATCATCACCACCGGCGTCAATACTGCCCACGCGATGCCCAGCGCCGATCCTTTATACCGTCCGAGCAGGTCGCGCCTGGCAAACGACAAGATCAGATCAGCGCGCCCTGGCAGTTCCCACAACGGCTGCCAGACTTTTCGATGGGCTGTTTGCGCAGTTAAGGCCATCGCTACGGTATAACTCCCCGACCACGCCAACTATTTTTGTTGTGCCACGTAATCGTCACGTCGTGCGCGCCCAGATCGCGCCACCACTCCTCAAACTCCTCACGCGGAATGTAGAACGCCGTCGGCGCCACCAAATGATCGAACACGATCAGATGCTGCTCGCGCCAACCAAACGGCGCGATCGCACTAAAATAATCGTTGTAGAAAAGATGCTTACCCACTGAAGAACCGTTTCGATTCAACGGTCCATACACAAGCTTCGTCGCGAGGTACATACACGCCGCCGGAACTTTCGACAACTGCAACAACAGCCGGTGATCGAGCCGCGACGTGATTCGCTCGCGCACCGGATTCACAAAGCGCGTGATCCATTCGTTGTTCTCGGCGCCGTAGATCCACGCCGACAAATGTCCGCCCGGTTTCACTTTCGACGCGAGCGACATGAAACCGCCGCGTGGATCGGGTAAGTGGTGCAACACGCCGACCGAGAACGCGTAATCAAACTTCCGCGCGAGCGGCAGTCGATAGATGTCGGCCTGAACGATGTGCGCGTTTGGCAACGAACGCGTCGCGGCGAACGCGGTTTCAACCGCCGCACTGAGATCGATACCGACAACTTCCTGCGCTCCCCAACGCGCGGCAAGCTGCGTGTGACGGCCCTTGCCGCAACCGCCTTCAAGCACCACCTGGTCGCGAAAAAACTCCGGCGTCACCGGCGCGATCCAACCGAGAAACTGTGCGGCGTAACGCGTGTCGTCCTCAGTAAAGTGTTGCCACTGCCAACCGAAGTTCGCCGCCGTCGCCTGCTTATCACTCTCGACGTCCGACAGTTGCGCGAAACGCGGCACACCGCGCGTAATCGGAAACGACGTAACGCAAGCGCTGCACTGCAATGCGCCTTCCATTATCTCCTGCTGTTCGACGCGCTCGACAGACAGATCCAGAGAACCGTTACAGGATGGACAGACGAGGTACGAGAGTAGTTTTTCCTTCAAACCGCGGGAGAATCTTCGTTGGATTGAAACTTCGCTGACCAACTATAGCATCCGCGGGATGTTTAGTTGCATTCGCGCGGGTCGTGAGTGGTGAGCATGCCAAAGCGCGCCTGATACTCGGAGGAATTCAGGAATCCACAAGTGACGGAGCGCGCGGTGTCGGCGTCGCGCAGCGGTTTACTCTTGACGAAGTTGATCCAGGTGGCGAAACCGCTTTCGTCCGGATCGCGCCGCAGATAAGCAAAATAGTGAGACAGAATGTACGACTGGTTAAACTGCGCGTCGATGACTGCTTCAGCGCCGCTCACTTTCGCAAGGACCGCCGCGCGTCCCGCAGACGCTTCGTCAACCAACGCGAGCAACTGAGTTCGATCGACAGACAGATCAACGCCCGTGTTCTGCACCAGCGACAACAGCACCGCATCGACAAACTCAGACGCCTTCATCGTTGCGGGATAACGGCGTTTGAACTCCGCGCGCTGCACGAAAGCGAGGATGAACGCAAGGCGCGCGCGTTCCACGTCGGCCGCCTGGTTCAGCAGCGCGGCTTTGTCGCTTTCAAACTCCGCGAACTTCGGTCGCCTGCCCAGACCGGCGGTGTAGAGCCCGTTCAGAAACATGGCCGTCGCCGGGAGATCGTTCTCCAACAGCACCGCAGTGGAAACCTGCAGTCGCTTCGCACGCACGCAATCGATCTTGCCGCCGCAGAGCGAGAGTTCCGTGCTCAGTTTGTCGACTAGTTCCTGCGATGGCTCACGTCCGGCGATATCGAGATAATGCTGGTTGATGAAGAACCGGAAATCGTCGACCGCGTTCGACAACGCGGCGGTCACAGCCGGATCGATCGTGATCGCGCCCGGCACGTACGCGGTTTCACCGG
>DASUOZ010000153.1:0-3622 GCA_036276375.1 Pyrinomonadaceae bacterium
AATAAAAGCGCGGTGAACATCAGGGGTCTGTGCGGAGGTGCCCCTACATTAAGGAGCTGGTAGTTCCAATGAAAAAAGATCTCCAACAAGGCTTCTCACTGATAGAGCTTCTCATCGTGGTTGCGATTATCGGCATCATCGCCGCCATCGCGATCCCTAACCTCCTCGCCTCGCGTCGTGCGGCCAATGAAGGTTCGGCCCAGTCGTCTATTCGCGCCATTCACAGTGCGCAGGTCGTCTATCAGTCAACAGCGGGCGGTGGTGCGTACGCCGCGAACCTCGGAGTTCTCAATACACAGGGTTTGATTGATACCGTTCTCTCGAGTGGCACCAAGAGCGGTTATGACTTCGAAATCGTCGAAGCCGGCGGTTCCGGTCTGGGGGCTGTTTTTGGTGTGTATGCGTACCCGAGCGAACCCTCCGGCACGATCGCGACCGGCACTCGTACTTTTGCGACAACTAACGTCGGCATAATCCGCGGCGACTCAGATCTAAGCGCGGTGCCAAACACCATCGCGGACATCAATGCTCTTCCACCGATCGGCAATTAAGCCTCACGCACTTCACCAAGCCCCTGCACAGAAAAGCTCATCCTTTTCTGTGCACATCTTTTTAATCTACGGTTAAACTCGTGGCAGTGGAGACGTCAGAAATCCTTACGCGAACAGCTAATCGAGCGGAGTCTCGGCACGGCACGTTCTGGCGCATAACCGCAATAGCGCGCAATGCTTTTCGCGAAGCAGTGCGCGACCGTGTGCTCTACAACCTCGTGCTGTTTGTACTGCTGCTGACGGCCGCAGCGATCTTCATCGGCGAGTTGTCAGGCGGACAGGAGCGCAAGATCATCGTCGATCTCGGGCTCAGCGCGATGTTGTTGTTTGGCGTGTTCATCGCGATCTTCGTCGGCGTGGGCCTGGTCTACAAAGAGATCGAACGCCGCACCATCTACGCGATTTTCTCCAAGCCCGTCGGACGCGGTGAATTTCTCGTCGGCAAGTATCTCGGGTTGTGCTTGACGTTGCTGGTTAACGTCGTCGTGATGGCTCTGGGTGTTTCGCTTGCGCTGCTGTACGTGAGCCGCGGTTGGGATCCGCTGATCGTGAATCTGTGGCCCGCGGTGTTGTTGATTTATCTCGAACTGATGATTTTGACCGGCGTTGCGCTGCTCTTCTCCTCGTTCTCTTCCCCGGCACTCTCGGCGCTCCTGACGTTCTTCGTGTTTATCATTGGTCATTTCAGCGCCGATCTGAAGACGCTTTCAGTTTCACTGGAAAGCACCGCTGCGCGCTGGGTATTCGGCGCGCTCTATTACGTCCTGCCCAACCTTGCAAACTACAGCTTTATTACGCCCACTGCTCACGGCCACTCACCGTCGCCGGCATTCGTCGCCGCTGCCGGTCTCTACGCACTTGTTTACATCACCGTCATTCTGGCGGTCGCCACGCTCGTATTCAACCGGCGAAATTTCAAGTGAACGCAAATGAACGATCGCGCGAAAACAATTAGCCTCGTCCTCGTCGTCGTGATGGGAATGCTCGCGACAGTGGCATCGGCTCGCCTGGTTGACTCGCGCCGGCCACCGGCCGGCGTCACGGCGGCAGACGAAAGTCTCTATCTCAACGCCCGGACAGCCAGGCGCTTGAGCCTCGGTTTCAACGGACTCGCCGCTGACTGGTACTGGATGCGCTCACTGCAATACGTCGGCAGAAAAATTCTGGCAGTCGACGAGAACACCGCTATCGACGATCTCAGCGAACTCGATCTGAAGTTGCTCGCGCCGTTGCTCGAAAATTCGACCACGCTCGATCCGGAGTTTCTCGACCCTTACGAGTACGCGGCCGTCGTGTTACCGGCGATCGACGTCAAGGAAGCGATTCGAATCACGCGCAGGGGCATCGACGCGAACCCGACAGCGTGGCGACTCTATCAACACCTCGGTTACATCTACTGGCAACAAGGCGACTACGCGACCGCGGGTAAAATCTACGGCCGTGGCGCAGAGTTGCCGGGCGCTCCCGTTTGGCTGGAGGCGATGAAAGCACGCATGGCCGCGGAAGGCGGCAGCCGCGACACCGCGCGCGAGATTTACACGCGTATGTTTGAGCAGTCTGCGGATGACAAAGTTAAGGACATGGCCCACCGGCGGCTGCTGCAACTCCAGTCGCTGGACGAGCGAGACGGTTTGCGCAAACTGCTCGCGATGTATCAGGCGCGCGCCGGACGTTGCCCGTCAAACTGGCGCGAGATTGAAACGGCGCTACGTGCGGTTCGTGCGCCCCTCGATGCGTCGGGCGCTCCGCTCGATCCGTCAGGCGCACCTTACGTTTTGCACTCGCCGAAGTGTGAAGTCGTCCTCGATAAGAAATCTGAAATCCTGAGATAAATATGCCCGCTGTTGAGATCACAAATCTAACGAAGGACTACGAGGTCGGTTTTTTTCGCAAACGCAAAGTGCGCGCGCTGGACGGCCTCTCGCTTTCGATCGACGAAGGACAGATCTTCGGGTTTCTCGGCGCAAACGGCGCCGGAAAGACGACGACGCTGAAGCTGTTGATGCGTTTGATCTTTCCGACTGCCGGCAGCGCCCGCATTCTCGGCCACGATATTCAGGACGTTCGTATGCATCGCCGCATCGGCTACCTGCCCGAGAATCCTTACTTCTACGACTACCTCACCGCTCGTGAACTACTCGAATACTGCGGGGAACTGTTTGGCTTGCCTGCCGCCGGACGGCGCAAGCGGGCCGTGGATCTGCTCGCGCGGGTCAACCTCGACGAAAAACGTTGGGACACGCAGTTACGAAAGTTCTCCAAGGGCATGCTTCAGCGCGTGGGCCTGGCCCAATCGTTGGTAAACGATCCGGAGATCGTTTTTCTCGACGAACCGATGAGCGGTTTGGATCCTGTCGGACGAAGAGAAGTGCGCGACCTGATCGCGTCGCTCCGCGACGACGGCAAAACAGTCTTCATGTGCTCGCACATACTTTCCGATATCGAAGTGCTGTGCGATCGCGTCGCAATCCTCAAACGGGGCCGCCTCGCCCAGGTTGGTTTTCTCGACGAGCTGCGCCAGCGTCCGGACGATCCCCATCAGATGGAAGTGATGGCCGCCGGCGCGGATGCCGCGACGTTGAAACAGTTTCTGCCTAACGGCGCGATCAGCGCGACGCCGAGCGGTTTGCGAATCGAGATCTCCGCGGAGAATGAGATTGAAGCGGTGCTGGCTGCCTTGCGAAAAGCGGGTGGTAAGGTTGTTTCGGTGCAGCCGATCAAACAGTCGCTGGAAGAACTGTTTCTCGAATAGGGCCGCTACTCTTTGAACTTCACGGCGGCGACTTCCATCCTGATGTTCGCGCGATCGTCGGTATCTTTAAATCCTTCCAGCATCAGCGTCACGGGCATCGTCTTGTTCGGCGCCAGTTCAGCCTGCCGGGTGGGAATCACAATTACCGTCCGCTCCTTCACCGGTTGATTCTGGTGGTCCACCACTGCGCCTCTGATTTCCAACCCCGTCAACGTCTTGTTGCTGAGATTGCGAACCGTGGTGCTCAAACTCATAACGGTATCGCCGAGCGCACGCTTCGCCTCTGTCGCCTCTGCATCGTCGAGCACGATCTGCGTCT
>DASUOZ010000154.1:0-10706 GCA_036276375.1 Pyrinomonadaceae bacterium
GACCGTGCCGATGTAGACGCCGCTGGCCAACATGTGGCCCACGGTATTGGTGTTGAGTGAATGCGCGATCCAGACGTGATCGTTGCGATCCACGACGCAGCCCTGCGCCCACGGCGAGCCCTGGTTGAACGAACCGAGCAGCGTGCCGTTAGGGGCAAACTTGCGGATCGTGCCGTTGCCGAAAGAGGTGTTGTAGACGTTGCCGAGACTATCGATGCATAACCCGTAACTGGGATGACTGAAGCCCTGCCAGTTAACGCCGTTTGGTCCATTCAACGGGTTCGCCGTGTCCCAGCGCAGCATCGGACTCGCCGACCAGATTACGTTGTTCCTGTCGATCAGGCCGCCATACCCGCCAAAGCCGACGGAGTTCTCCTGCCGTTTAATCAGACCGGTGACGCCGTCGATGAGATCGAAGCGCCGCCCGCTCGTACCGCTGACCCAGATATCGTTGTCTCTGTTTACCGACACGTGGCGCGTGCCGAACGAATTCACGCGGGTGTAGTGGAGGATGCACTCGTCCTGCGCTGTCGAGACGCCGCCGTTTGTGTTCGCGCCGCCGGTATTGGTCCACGCGCGAATGTTGTTGGCGCCGGTGGACGTATCGATGACGCCGTTGCCGTTGCGGTCAACACACTGGCCGTTCTCGACCAGGCCGATATGCACGACGCTGTTGCCGGCACGGTTTGTGGCCCAGACGTTTCCGTTCTGGTCTACCGTCGTGCGCGAAGGATCGCGCGGCTGACCATTTGGTGAAGTGAAGTACTCGCCGATGATCTGGCCGGTCTCCGTGTTGATTTTGACGACCGTTCCCTTCGTCGAGACGGCGACCCAGATGAATTTGAAACTGCGGCTGGTTTCGTCGAGCTGTAGTTGGTCCGCGGGATCGTGCGTGAGATTGATCAGGCTGCCCTGACCAAAATCGGCGCTCAGGGTGTAGACGCGCGACGCGTGCGGAAGCGGATTGACGGTGATCGTGACGTCGTCCTCCGCCGTGAACTGCGTGTCGTCGGCGATCAGCCGCAGGACGTACGTGCCCGGCGCGCTAAACGTGACACCGCTCGCGAGATTCGTCGGGTTGGTAATGGTGACGGTGCCGGGACCGGAGACTTTGGTCCACGCTGATTCGAGCACACTTCCGACCGGCAAACCATCGTCAGTCGCGGTGCCATTGAGTGTTCCCGCCTGAAGGAAAGTTAACGTTTGATCGGGACCGGCATTGACGATCGGCGGCGTGTTCTGCGGCAGAACGATGACCGTGCATTCGTCGCTGACCGTAAAGCGCGAGTCGTCGGCCGTGAGACGCAGCTCATAAGTGCCTTCGACGCTGAACTGCGCTGTTGTCACGGGTGAAGACGGATTAGCGAACGTGACCGTTCCCGGACCGGAAACCTTGGTCCAGGTCGTAACCAGCGTGCTGCCGAACGGGAAACCATCGTCAGTCGCCGTTCCATTCAACGTCGCCGCATTTGGCAGACGCACGGTCTGATCGGGCCCGGCATTCACAACGGGCGGTTGGTTCTCAGGATGAACCGTAACGACGAGGTCGTCAGTAACAGTGAATTCGGTATCGTCGGCGGTGAGACGCAACGTGTAAGTTCCAGCCGTGGCGAAAGTGACGACCGTCGCCAGATCGTGCTCATCCGCAAACGTCACTCCTGGCGGGCCACTCACCACACTCCACGTCCGCGTCACTGTCGAGCCACGCGGAAGCGCGTCGTCAGTCACGACTCCCGCCATTGTCGCGGTGTTCGGCAGTTCGATCGTCTGATCGGGTCCGGCGTTGACTTCCGGCGGTTGATTGCGCGGCACGACCTCGACTGTCATTTCGTCAAACACAGTGAGCAGCGAGTCGGTGGCGGTCAGACGGAGCACGTACATGCCCGGCTCGGTAAAGGTTGCCGTCGTGACGGGGTTTCCGGGTGCCGCGAAAGTGACGGGTCCAGGTCCAGAGATCTTGGTCCACGTTGTCGTCAGCGTGCTGGTGAGCGGTAGACCGTCGTCGGTTGCCGTGCCGTTCAGGCTTACTGAATCGGTCGGAAGAGTGATCGTTTGATCGGGACCGGCATCAACCGCAGGCGGACGATTAACCGGAGGCGGCGCAACGTCGCTATAGACGATCTGCAAAATACCGTTGCCGTCAATCTCGAGCCGATCGCAAGTGACCGTGCCGCGAATGCGCCCGTTGCCGGGAATCGTCACCAGACCCTGCGGGTTTCGCACAATCGCATACAGCACGGCGTTGCCGGTAACACTGACTATTCCCTGCGCGACCTGAAGCGTTAAGCGCAGCGGATCGTCGGCGGCGCCGACAGACGAGCCGACAAGCGTCACGTTGCCCTTGACCGTGAGTTTGATTGGACCAACGACGCGCAATTCGCTGCCGCCTGACAGCGACAACTCCTCAAGGTTGTACACCGACGGCACGGTCGCGCCTTCAACCCCGAGAACGAATGCCGTATGACCAATCGCGGAGAACTTTCCATACGTTCCCGGCGGCACGACGATCGCGCCCGCTTTGCCGGAAATACTGAGGTGACGCAACGTCGCCGGATCACCGATAGTTTCGCCTTCGTTGGACAACGCCGCGTCGCGAGTGCCTGCCGTAGCAGGCGGCAACGGAATCGGCATCAGGCTGATCGGATTCGTGCGCGTGATGACGTGACGGAGATGCGCGTTGTTGCTGATCGAAATGGAATAGTTGGAGGGCTGCGTGCTTTCGACGCCCTGCATGACGCCGTCAAAGCTCGGATTACCAGTGCCGACGGTTACGACAGGTGTTCCGGGAACAAGCAGATCGGACGTGATGACGTCCGTGCCGTCGAGTGCGAGGGATTCGGGCAGCAATTGCCACAACGCACCTTCGACGCGCCCACTGTCGATCTCGGGTGCGTGTCGCACGACTGCGATCTTGTCGTAGACCTGTTTGACGCCCGCGACTTCAGACAGCGCGGCCGGCGAGAAAGTGATCTGTTTCCAACTCGAAACTTCGGCGATTTCCGCGACTTCAATTTCCGAACCGTTCCAGCTAGCGCGCAGCAACACGCCTGGCGAACCCTGCGCGATCAGTATGTCGCCGATGAGGCCGGCAAAAGCATCGTCGGGCGCGCCCCAGATTTTGCCGCTCGCGGGGTCGACGCCGTAGAAGTTTTCGTGTGCCGAAATCAGGCGGATGTCTTGTGGAGAGATTCCGATTGCAAAGCTCGTAGACGCGCCTTGAGCGTCGATGGCGTAAACGGCGTTCTGGGTTTTCGCGCCGGCGAGAATCTTTCCAGCCCATGGTCCATAGTTGGCTACGTCGTTCGGAACTGTCGTAACACCCTCGAGTGGTGTGCCGACATCGGAAACGCGTGTGGCAACGCCCGCGGAACTGATGCGCCAAACTCCGCCTGTTGTCGTTACGGCGATTAGATCGCCACCAAAGACACCCGTGCGATCGACAAACAGTCCGGCTTCCAATCCGGTTTCACCCGGAAGCGTCACCCACGGATTCTGCACAGTCGCGCCATTGGCAGCCACGCGCGCAATCACACCCGGAACACCGGTGCCGGTGAACAACTCGCCGGGAGTGAAACCACCAAGACTCAGACCAGTACCGTCGTCGCGGGCAGTCGCGATTTTTCCGGCGCCGGTCAAGCCGGCGATGTTTGAGTAGGGACGATGAGTGCCGTCTTCATCGATTGATTCGAAGTTGAGCGGCATGCCCGTTGGATTGTTGGCGGAGACAACGACCCTGCGTAACGTCTGGTGGTGCTCGATGCCGGCGTGACCGGAGAATGCAGTGGTCAGCGGCGTCAGCACGACGCTGAACTCTTCCGTCGACTGCTTGACTGGGACAGGAACAGCGGCAGCGACTGGTTGCGGCCCGTTGGGAGCCTTAAATATCGACGCAAACGACGCGACACTTTTATCCAACCACGCGAACGAAAAACCGGGTCGCGGCGCGGCGAGCGCCGGCGGTGCAATCGTCTGGATCAGGAGGAGGTAGGCGAGCAGTAAAGCGACGAAATGCTGCACCGTAAAGGATGAGTGGCGGAGGTTGAAATGAACGCCGGTTCGCGTTTTGTTCGCGCAGGGGGACATGATCGACTCCTGTCGGTGAAAGCGCTGTCGGGGGGAAGCGCGGGGTGTTTTTTGAACTGTTTAAATCTTCGTGCTGTAACTCTCTGGGTGCATCAGAAACTCAGTGCGAACGGGCCGCCGAGTTTCGTGGAGTTTTCCGCATCCGCTGAAAGATTCAGCGTGCCGCTGCCGCTTGTGATGGACGCAAATTGGCCGGTACCGCTCGTGACGGAAAGTTGTATGGAATTGGCCGCTGTGGCAATGCCGTTCGCGTCGAGTGTCAGAGTGCCGCCGCTAAAACTGCCGGTTAGCGTGCCGCTCTCGCTGGAAGTCGCGTCGGCGTTTGGCGGCAGGACCGTCAAGGTCCACGTTCCGCCGTTAACGTCACCGCCTTCGTGTTTGAGTGTGAGGCTGAACATTCCTGGTAAATCGCCGGTTGCTGTGAGGTTGAAAGCCACGCTGCCGGATTCGGCCGCAGCGGTTTGCGCGCCGCTCACGGCGTTGTTGTAAGTCGCCGCGCTGTTGGGCGAAACGTTGGTCACCATCGCGGCGACGAGAAGCGCGACAAAGAAAAGCTTCATGACCGTTCTCCTGGCTTACTGGTCCAAATGTGTGCGGTAAACTACGGGTACAGAAAGTAGTTAAGCGCAGAATGAAACCCGTATTGATAGGCTGTTCCAAGTTTGGAAGAGAACCTGGAAGCGGGGCAGATCGTGTTGCCCAGGCACGCGGTTGTGAGGTTGGGCATTGAATCGTAGACTGCGTGTCGGGTTCTACGAGTGCATTAACGGGCCATGAAGTTAGAGCAGATAAACGATTCTGTCAAGGTGGCCATTTTTTAGATAAGATGCGGGGACCGGAGGCACTTCTTGGCAAGCTCGAGGCAGCAAAACGCTCAGACGCTTCACTATCGCAGTTGCAATCTCTGCGAAGCGATCTGCGGTATTGAGATCTCTGTCGATGGTCCGCAGCGTCTAACGATCCGCGGCGACAAAGACGATCCGTTCAGCCGCGGTTATATCTGTCCCAAAGCCGTCGCCTTACAAGACATTCACTTCGATCACGACCGATTGCGACATCCAGTGCGCCGCACGTTCCAGGGCTGGCAACGCATCGGCTGGGACGAAGCGTTTGACGAGGTCGCCCAGAACCTCAAACGCATCAATGCCACTTACGGCAAGAGCTCGATCGCCACTTACCTCGGTAATCCGACAGTTCATAGCTACGGCGCGATGCTGTTTGCGCCCGGCTTCATCCGCAGCTTGCACACGCGCAACCGATTCTCAGCAACGTCGGTGGACCAACTCGCGCATCACGTCGCCGGTTACTTCATGTTTGGTCATCAACTGCTGCTGCCGGTACCTGATGTTGACCGCACACAGTTTCTGCTGATCCTCGGCGCGAATCCCGTGGTGTCAAATGGAAGCTTGATGACTGCTCCGGGGATGAACCGGAGGTTACACGACATTCGCGAACGCGGCGGCAAAGTGGTGCTCATCGATCCGCGGTACAACGAGACCGCGCGACTCGCGGATCGTCATCTGTTTATTCGCCCGGGAACCGATGTTCTGTTGCTGCTCGCACTGTTGCACGTCGTGTTTGCGGAAGACCTGGTGCGGCCGGGGCCGTTGGCTGCGTTTACTAAAGGTGTCGAAGTTGTCCGTGATGTTGTGGCGGAGTTCTCGCCGGAACGAGTCGCGCCGAGTACGGGCATCGAGGCAGATCAAGTACGTCGTCTGGCGAGAGAGTTTGCGGCGGCTGAGAGTGCTGTCTGTTACGGCCGCATTGGAGTCAGCACGCAGGAGTTTGGCGGAGTTTGCCAGTGGTTGATTAACGTCTTGAACGTCGTCACCGGCAACTTAGATCGACCGGGCGGTGCGATGTTTACGTTGCCGGCGTTTGATCCGCTTTCAGCGCCGGAGTCGTTGGCGCCGCGTGGAAGTTACGGGCGCTGGCGCAGCCGTGTGCGTGGTTTACCGGAGTTTGCCGGGGAACTGCCGGTTGCGGCCCTCGCCGAAGAGATTCTGACTGATGGACCAGGGCAGGTTAAGGCGCTGGTGACTCACGCGGGTAATCCGGTGTTATCGACGCCGAACGGGCGCAAGTTGGACCGTGCGCTTGCGAGTCTCGAGTACATGGTCTCGATCGATTTCTACATCAACGAGACGACCAGGCACGCGCACATCATTCTGCCGCCGACGTCTGCGCTCGAACGCGGCCATTACGATCTGGCATTTCACCTGCTGGCCGTGCGCAACACCGCGAAGTTTTCGCCGCCGTTGTTGGCACCGGCCGGAGACGCGCGCCACGATTGGGAAATTCTCAGCGAGTTGCAAACGCGGATGGAGCGCAACGGCGGCAGTCGCAATGCGGGCGGGCGAAAGTGGCTGCGGCGAATGTTTGGTCCGGAGCGAATTCTCGATCTGGCGTTGCGCTTTGGCCCACACGGCGCACGGCTCAATCCGTTTTCTGCCGGACTGAGCCTGCGCAAGGTGCGCGAGGCTGCGCACGGAATCGATCTTGGTCCGTTGAGTTCATGTTTGCCGGGAAGGTTGCGCACGCCTGATAAGTGCATCGAGTTGGCGCCTGAGATTTTTGTGAAAGACGTGGAACGAGTGCGCGAGTGGGAGCGCAAGCGTTTTGACTATGCGGCGGCAAATGGCTCTGCGCCGCAACGCAACGGCGAGTTGTTGCTGATCGGGCGGCGACAACTCCGCGGGAATAACTCGTGGATGCACAACAGCGAACGGCTCGTCAAAGGAAATCCGGCCAAGCCTCCCTGCTCAATTCTCATGCATCCCGCAGACGCCGCGCAGCGCCACTTAACATCAGGTCAAAACGTAGTGGTGCGTTCGCGAGTGGGCGAGATCGAGTTGCCGTTGGAAATAACAGACGAGATGATGCCGGGCGTGGTGAGTATTCCGCACGGCTGGGGCCACGACCGCTCAGGTAATCACCTCGCGGTGGCCCAACAACACGCGGGCGCCAGCATCAACGACCTAACCGATCACCTCACCGTCGACACGCTCTGCGGAACCGCAGCCTTCAACGGAACGCCGGTCACGGTTGAGCTGATCGGCATCGTTCACTAGCGCGTTTCTTACCGCTGCGCCGGCTGCGGCGTAAACTCGCCCAACGTTGCGCGCACCTGCTGGTCCTGTCCGTTGCGTTTGACCGTCAGCGTTACTTCACTTCCCGGTGGTGTGCTCGCGATCTGGTTACGGAAACTGTTGGGCTCGTTCACAGCCGTGCCGTTCAGCGCTGTGATCACGTCGCCGCGCCGCAACCCGGCACGATCCGCAGCGCTTCCGCCCTGGACTTCGTAAACAACTACGCCCGGTCCCTGAGTGACGCCCAGTCTCGCCGCCTCTTCTGACGGAATTCTCAACACCGTAATCCCGAGCTGGCCGCGCCGCACTCTGCCTGAATTGATCAACTGCTCAACGACCGTGCGTGCCATGTTTGACGGCACCGCAAAACCCAACCCAATGCTGCCTCCCGAAGGCGAAAGTATTTGCGAGTTGATACCGATCAGCTCGCTGTTGGTGCTGACCAACGCACCGCCGGAGTTGCCCCGATTGATCGGCGCATCGGTTTGCAGAAAGTCTTCAAAGCTGCCGTTGCTGAGTCCCGTCTGCCGGCCTTTCGCGCTGATGATACCCATCGTCACCGTTTGGCCCACGCCCAACGGGTTACCAATCGCCAGCACCACGTCTCCGACGCGCGCGCGATCCGAATCACCTAACACGAGCACCGGCAGGTTGCTCGCGTCGACCTTCAACACGGCGAGATCGCTCGGCGGGTCAGCGCCAACGAGCCGCGCGTCAAGCGAGCGGCCATCGTTCAGATCTACCTTGATCTGCTCGGCGCCATCGATCACATGATGATTCGTCAGGATGTAACCATTCGCGTCGACAATCACGCCCGAGCCCAGGCCCTGGCGCTGTTGCGGCGCCTGCTGCTGTTGCAGGTTGCGATCGCCAAAGAAGTGACGAAAGAACGGGTCGTCCCTGAACGGAAACTGTTGTGGTTGCCGCACGCGGATTTGCGAGTGGATCGTGATCACCGCGGGCGTGACTTTGTTAACGATGTCGGCGTACGACGCGACAGGCACGACTGCCGGGTTACCGCTCGTGTTTGCGCTTCCGGCGTTAGGATCGGAAGGAGTCGTGAGCTGATAGTCGCCGCCTCGGTTCTGCCCGCGATTGCACGCGGCTTGCGAAATGATGATCGCGAAGCCGGCTGCGAGCCACACACACACTGATAATGATCTCGATCTTGTTGCCACAATAGTTTCCTCCTTTGCCGCAATCACACGGCCCGCGGCGACATCTGGTCGTGCGATCTCATCATGCCGTGCAGTCTCAAACTCAGCGCGACCAGCAAAACGCCAAACACGATCGCGTACGCGCCAATCAACCACACAACCGCGAGCGCTCCCGCAACCGGGTTGAGAAACAGCAGCCCGCCGAAAAGGATCGAAGCGATGCCCGCCAGGATCAACAACCACTCGCCCCTGATGTACTTGCGCATCTGAATCGCGGCCGCGATTTCAAAAACACCGGTGACGATGGCCCACGCCGCAATCAGCAGCAACAACACCAGCGCGGTGATGCCGGGTATCAGGAAAGCGACCACACCCGCCGCGACACCCAGAATTCCTTCGAGCAGCAGGACCCACCAACGTCTGCTCTCGCCATGAGATCGGATGCCGGCGACGATCGAAAACGCGCCATCCACAAGCGCATACGCACCCCACAACAACACCAGCGCCGTCAGCGTGATGCCGGGCCAAATGAATGCCAGCAATCCAAACACAATTGCCGCGATGCCGCGCAACAGCAACGCCCACCAACTACCTGTGTAAACGTTTAGCATCGTCTTTTCCCCTTCCTTGAACCAACCAGCTCGTTGTGACGGTCAAAGTGCGCCAGTTCTTCTCAGTCCAACCGGCGCTGCATTTCCGCCAGCTCGCGATTCAACTGCTCGATGCGGCCGACAAGATCGAGAATTACGGCCGCGCCGGCGAAGTTGACGCCCAAATCTCGTCGCAGGCGCTGCATACGACGAAGTTGAATGACCATTCGGCGCGGCACCAGCGTTTCGTCCGCCTCGCCCGTAACTGTTTCGATCAAACCGCGTTCAGCGAGCAGCATCACCAGCGATCGGCGCGCACCAACGGTCTCGGCCACTACGTCGAACGTCAACGGTTCATCAAGATCCGGATCATTTACCCACATCTCTTAATCCTCACTGCCGCTGATCACGCCGCGGATCGAAACGGGAGATCCGCTGCAACTCTTCATACAGCCGGCGTTCGTCGGCGCTGGCCTCTTTCGGCACGACGATCTTCACTCGCACGTATTCATCACCACGTCCGCCTTTACGCTTGTTCAAACCCTGACCACGCAGACGTAGACGTTGCCCGCTGTTCGTGCCCGCCGGAACCATCACTTCAACTTTGCCGTCGATCGTTGGCGCTTCGACTTTGGCTCCGAGCGACGCTTCCCACGGCGCGATCGGCAAGTCGACTTCCAGATCGTCGCCGTTCACGCGGAACAGCGGGTGTGGACGAAGTCGAATATGCAGATAAAGATCGCCCGGCTCACTACCGTTGCTGCCGGCCCCGCCTTGTCCTGCGAGCCGTACGGTCGATCCGTCGCGCACACCGGCCGGAATGTTCACTTCAATTGTCTTCGGTCGCAGGACTTCTCCTCCGCCGGCGCACGTGTCGCAGGTTTTTCCGTCCTTAACTCCGGTGCCGTTGCAGGTGGGACAAACTTGCGCGGCCTGCATCTGAAGTGTGCGCCGTCCACCGCGATGCGCTTCTTCGAGCGACAACTCGAGTTCGGCTTCGACGTCGCGGCCACGGCCTCTGCGTGCGGCTCGCCCACGCGCACCGCGGCCGAAAATCTCTTCGAAGATGTCGAAGCCTTCGCCACCGCCTGACCTAAAGCCGCCGAAGTCGCCGCCAAACTCAAAATCGCTGAAGTCAAACCCGCCTTCCGGCGTTGGTCCACCCGGGCGCGGCGCGCCTTGCGTTCGTTCCCAACCCGGCGGCGGCGCTCCCGCTCCCGCTTTAACAGCGCGCCAGTTGTCGCCATACTGGTCGTAAAGTTTTCGATTCTCCGGATCCGAAAGTACGTCGTAAGCTGCCTGTAACTGCTTGAATTGCTCTTCCGCAGACTTGTCACCCGGATTTAGATCCGGGTGCAGCTTGCGCGCGTTTTTTCGATAGGCTTTCTTGATCTCATCGTCGGACGCGCTACGCGCAACGCCGAGCACCTGGTAGTAATCTTTTGTATTCGCAGCCATCGAAAGCTTTACGGTTGTTTGCCCGGGGCGAGTCAGAGTTCGCCCTGCAATAAATAAAACGCGACGCTCTTTGGTTGTCTTTAGGCTGCGCCAAAGTTCTGCGTTTTTCGTGTTGGAATGGTGGAGTTAAGTTCGACCGGTGCGGTGAGAACTCGCGCTAAAAACGAGTAAGGCGTCACCGGGAAGGTCCTCATTGGAACCGGTGACGCCTACCCACCCTGGGCTGCGCGGGAGTGTTTGCGCAAAAGCTTTTCGCGCCGCAGAACTCGGGCGATGTGTCGCTTATACGCGGGCTAAAGAAACCCTGACAAGGGCTATGCGAAAATTAA
>DASUOZ010000155.1:0-2634 GCA_036276375.1 Pyrinomonadaceae bacterium
GGACTGCAACCCTTCGACAGTTTTCCATACTGAAGACCGCGCGACTTCAACTCGCTGCCGAACGCATCAAGCACCGCTGCGCTATCAACCGCCGAACACGATTTTCCCGTGCAAACAAACACGTGGCGCTGAATTCGAGCCGACGCAATCGGCGCCAATTCCATCAATCGCTCACAGTCGTCGATAAACTTTATTTCCGCCAAGTAAAACCTCGTTTCGATTTCATGCTAACTCATTGTAGAATGAGGCGTCGAGAGCTTTACGCTTTTAGCTATATATGGCAACTGGCCTCGTTATACACATCTCCTCGGGCGAAGACCGGCATACCGAAATCCTCACCGACGACGACATCCGGATCGGCACCACCGAAACTGCTAACCTGCGGCTGCGCGCTTCAAGTCTGCCCAGGGAGGCCGTAAATGTCCTTCTGCTCGAACTAACGCGTGCGAACGGAACGTATCGGGTGAGCCGTGTCGATCAAACGTTGCCGGTAACTCTGAACGGCGAGGCCGTCCAAACCGGCGCTGAGATCAACGACGGCGATGAAGTGCGTGTCGGCGACGCCGACTTAGTGCTGCACTTCTATCCGGTGCGAGCGCTACCCGCGGTCGTGCCCTCGGGCGGCGCGCGGGAAACGCACGTTGCGCCTTTTATAGAAGCCGCGGCAATCGAGTCGGCAGCCACGGCGCGGCGCGACGACGCAAAAGTATTCCTGCGTGAGTTCACCCGCGAGCTCGTGCGCGAGATTAATCCGAGCACCAAGCTGGTCACGCTGGCGATCGCCATCGCCCTCGTCGGCGGCGTGCTTTATCTCGGCTTTGCGATGTACAAGGAACTCCAGCGCAGCCGCCGTCTAATCGACGACCAGCGCGCGCAACTCGGCCAGATGCGCGATCAGGTCCTGAAAACGAACTCGCAGATCAGCGACCTCGGCCGTTCGACCAAGGAACTTCAGGACAGTCTTTCGCTGGCAGTCAAACTGCGCAGCGAATACGGCCGCGGCGTTTGTTTGATCGCCGGCTCGTACTATTTCGTCGAAACCGGGACCGGCCGCCCGCTTCGATACGCGGAAGCACAGGTCAACGACAGCGGCAGCGCCGTGCAAAGCGGCAATGCGTTCGAATCCCTGACTCCGGAAGGCGACGCGGCCATTGCGGAGTATGAATTTGTTGGCACCGGGTTCTACGTTGGCCAGGGATTCGTGATCACGAACCGCCACATCGCGCAGCCGTGGAGCGCCGACGACCGCGCGCAAAGCATCAGCGGCGGACTCAAAGCGCAGCCGCGTCTTAAAAAACTAATTGCTTACTTCCCTGACTTCACGCAGGCAATTCCGCTGAAGTTCAAGAACGCGGCGCAGCGCGACGATCTCGCCGTTTGCGAACTTGACCTGCCCGAGATTCCGCCAACGTTGCCGGTGCTGCCGCTCGAAATTAACCCCGATGCGGTGGCCGTCGGCAATCAAGTTGTGATGATGGGTTATCCTTCCGGCCCGGATCGTCTGCTTGCGTTGCTCGACGATGCGGAGTCGCGCGGAATTCAACAACGTTACGGCACACCGATGGCGCAGTTGGCCTTCCTCGCTGAGACCAAACGCATTCAACCCCTGACCACGCAAGGCAGCATCACCGATCTCGACGTGCGACGGATTGTTTACGACGCACGAACTGCTGAAGGTGGTTCGGGCGCTCCATTGTTTGGTCCATCCGGACGAGTGATCGGAGTGAACTTCGCAGTCTTCACTGAGAACCAGGCCTCAAACTTTGCTGTTCCGAGTCGTTTCGCCGTGAATCTTCTCGAGCGCACCGGTTGGACCGGAACGCCCAAAGACAGCAAAAACGCCGACGCAACCGGCCAGTCCTCGAGCTACACACCTTAGCCTGCCGGTTAACACTTCCGTGACTACATTCGTCTGTAAACAACGGCAACGCCGCGACATATCGCAGGCATCTGATCCCGAACTGTGGCAATGCGATACCTGTCACATTTGACAGAACAAATCGGGTTTACGAGCAGTTAGACTAATGTATAGTTAATTCACGCCCTCAGGGGCATGGGGTTTGCTGAAAACGTTTTGAGGGCGAGGTTATTTGAGTGTCTGTTAGTCCTGTCGTCCCGGGAATGCAGCACAAACTCCCCAACTGCCAGATTTTGTTGAGTGTTCAATGACGTAGGATGAGAGTCCAAAGCCTTAGACACTGGCAACTGAGGGCGAGCTTATTTGCGTTTCTGCTCGTTGTCGCGCCATTAATCCCGATCGCAACCAGCAGCGCCCAGGGTCCGAACCCGGATCCTGACACATCTGCTACTGCGCCAACCGAACCGTCCCTACCACTTTCGCAACTTCTGCGTTTGGAAAAAATCGAGGTGCCGGGCGGTGCGGAATTAATCACAGTTCATGCGAAACTTTCGGGTCTCGAGTCAGATAAAAACGACAAGTGGATCCCGTTGGTGTCTATTTTGCGCGACACTCTCGGCGACAACACAGTCGAGAACAACCGGCTTCGCTATGTCTGGCCGCTGACTTACACGCGCCCGTCGACGAAGCAAAAAATCGCAGCCGCGATTCCCTTTTTCTATACCCGCGTCGGCAACAAGGAACGGACCCGCAAGACGCCGCCACCCGCGCTGGAT
>DASUOZ010000156.1:0-2630 GCA_036276375.1 Pyrinomonadaceae bacterium
AAAACTTCCGCAGCACCCAGCCGATACTCGACGTCGCCAACGCCATCATCGCGGACGTCAAGGAGAGCTACAAGAAACGTCTTTACTCGAAGATCGAAGGCGGACAGCCGCCCGTGGTTGTCAGCGCCAGCGACGAAAACGAGCAGTCGCGGTTCGTCGCCCAGCGCGTCGCCGAATTGCGTGATGAAGGAGTGGCGCTCGCGGAGATCGCGGTGCTGTTTCGTTCGAGCTCCCACTCGTTTGATCTCGAAATCGAGCTCGGCAAACACGGAATTCCGTTTCGCAAGTTTGGCGGGATGCGGTTTACCGAGTCGGCGCACATCAAGGACGCGCTCTCGTTTCTGCGTGTGGTCGTCAAACCTTCCGACACGTTGTCGTGGTTTCGCGCGCTGAAACTGATCGATCACATCGGCGACGCGACCGTCTACCAGATCCTCGAACACCTCGGGGTTGAACAGAAAGAGTTTCGCTCGACGCGCACTAAGGCGGCGCTCTTTAAAAAGTTGCATCGCTTCCCGGCGCGGCCGGCTTACAAAGCACAACTCACACGGCTAGCGCGCGTGTTGTGCGCGGTCGTCGAAAGCAGCACGCCGGCCGAACAACTCTCCGCGGTGCTCCGTTTCTACCGGCCGCTTTTGAAAAACAAGTATGACGACGTGCAGCGGCGCGGACGCGATCTCGAACACCTGCAAACGATCGCGAAGCGCTACAAAACCTCCGCGAAACTGCTCGAAGACGTCGCGCTCGATCCGACCGAAGTCATTCAAGGCACGACGCGCCGCGGCAGCGGGTTCGTCACGCTCTCAACCGTTCACTCAGCAAAAGGTCTCGAATGGGACAACGTGTTTCTGATCTGGATGACTGACGGCTGGTTTCCCGCGAACCGTTTCCAGGACGAGTTTGACGATTTCGAAGAAGAGCGGCGCCTGCTTTACGTCGCCACCACGCGCGCAAGGCGCGACCTGCATTTCGTCTATCCAGCAGTAAACGTCTACGCGGGCCCGGAAACAGACGGCACGCCGACGCTGTCGCGTTTTCTCGAACCGATACCACCGTCGATCCTCCCGCACGCAGAATTGTCGCAGTGATGGTAAACTGTCCGCGCTTCTTTACCGATTACGATGACTCTCGGCACTGAATGGCTCATCGACGCAAGCGGCTGCGACGCAGACGCGCTTGCCGACATCGAACGACTACGCGCCGTTTTTAGTCGCGTCATCAAAGATCTCGATCTCCACGTCGTCGGCGAGATCGCGTGGGCCACGTTTCCGCATCCCGGCGGCGTCAGCGGACTCGCGCTGCTTTCCGAGTCGCACCTCGCCTGCCACACGTATCCCGAGTTTCGCGCCGCCACTTTCAATCTCTACTGCTGTCGCAACCGCGCGGCGTGGCCGTGGGAAAAGATGCTCGCGGAGATGCTCGGCGCAACTGAAGTCCACGTCCGCGTGTTCGAACGAATGCTCCCGGAATCGCAGTCCACGCCTGAACTGGAGGAGGCCGGAGCCGCCCGATGAGTGTGCTCGTCGCGAATTGTCCGTCCTGTGGCGGACCGGTCGAATTCAAAAGCGGACAGTCAATCGTCGTCATTTGTAGTTATTGCCGCTCGGCCGTCGCGCGCACCGACCGCGGGCTGAACGATCTCGGCAAGGTTGCGGAGCTCGTTGAAACCGGATCGCCGCTCGACATCGGCCTGCGCGGCAAATGGAAAGACCAACATTTCGAGCTCACGGGACGCGCGCAACTCGGTCACGAAATGGGCGGCCAGTGGGACGAATGGTACGCGACGTTTTCCAACGGCTGGCTCGGTTGGCTCGCTGAAGCGCAGGGCCGTTTCTATCTCACTTTTCAATATCCGATTCCCGACGGCGTTCAGGTCCCCGCTTTCGACCAACTGCAACTCGGACAACCGATTCAGGGCTTGCCGTGGAACACGCCACTGATAGTTGCGGAAACAGGCCGGGCGACGGCGCTGGGCGCCAAAGGTGAGATTCCGTATTTACTCACGCCTGGCGAAACCTACTACTACGCCGATCTTTCCGGCACGAACCGTTCATTCGGCACGCTCGATTACAACGAGTCGCCTCCGCTCGTCTTTCTCGGTCAGGAAGTAACGCTCGCCGAGCTCGGCATCACCACGACGCGCGCGCCGGAGCGTGAGGAGCGTCGCGTCGGCGCCGCGCAGCTTGGTTGTCCACATTGCGGTGGTCCACTGGAACTGCGCGCGCCTGACAAAACCGAGCGTGTCACATGTCCAAACTGCAATTCGTTGCTCGACGTCAATCAGGGACAACTTCAGTTTCTGAAGACACTCGAGGCGCCGCCGTTCCAACCACTCATTCCGCTCGGTTCGACAGGCGATGTGCCCGAAGGAAAGATGACCGTCATCGGCGCGATGCACCGCAGCGTCACGATCGACGGCGTGCAGTATTTCTGGAGCGAGTATCTGCTCTACAACCCGCAGATCGGTTTTCGCTGGCTGGTCCACAGCGACGATCACTGGAATTACGTTCAGGCCGTGCCGCCTGGTGAAGTCGCGGAGTCGATGAAGTTCGCGAATTACCGCGGCAGGAATTACAAGATTTTTCAGGACGCACAGGCGCGCGTTGAATACGTGTTGGGTGAGTTTTATT
>DASUOZ010000157.1:0-5683 GCA_036276375.1 Pyrinomonadaceae bacterium
CCAGCACTTCTCGGCTCGATCGTTCCGCCATGCATCTCAACCAGGCGCTTCACCAGCGTCAGGCCAATGCCGAGCCCGCCCTGCGATCGTGCCGCAGTACGATCAACTTGCATGAACATATCGAAAATACTGTCCAACTTATCCGCCGGTATTCCCGCGCCGTTGTCCTTCACCGTCACCGCCACTTCATCGCCACAGCGCTTCGCCGTCAGCGAAAGAGTCCCTCCGGGCTTCGTGTATTTCGAGCTGTTGTTGAGCAGGTTCCCAAACACCTGCGCCAGGCGCGTGCGATCCGCATTCAGATAGATCGGTTCGTCGGGTAACGAAACCGTCAACTGATGACCCGCCGCGTCAATGAGCGGCCGCGCGACTTCAACCGCCTGCTGAATCACCGACGAAAACTCGACCTCACTGCGGCGCAACTCGAGACGGTCGTGAGTGATCCGATTCAAGTCGAGCAGATCGTCCACCAGCCGGACCATCTGGCCCAACTGGCGTTCAATCGTTTCATGCGCCCGTTTCAAAATCTCGGCATTCCCATCCGCGCGTTTCAAGACCTCGAGCATGTTACTCATCGGCGCCAGCGGATTTCTCAGCTCGTGCGCCAGCGTCGCGAGAAACTCGTTCTTGCGCCGATCGTTTTCAGACAGGTCCGCGGCCAACAGCCTCAGATTGTCTTCCAACCGTTTTCGGTCCGTAATGTCCTGGCTGACTGTCGCAAACCCGATCGCCTGATTCTCGGAGTCTTTCAGTGTCAAAACTTTGTAAGCCATCCAGCGAGGCTCACCGGTTTTGAAATGGCGAAAACGAATCTCGACTTCACCGTGTCCGTTTTCCAGCACGCTCGGAAAAAACTCGTTGCTGATCCACTGCTGGTCTTCCGGAAAAAAGAACTCCTGCACGGGAGTACCGCGGGCTTCTTCGATACTATCCAACCCGACCATCTGCAAACCCGCCCGGTTGATGAAGAAGGGAAAACCTTTGCGGTCAGACATGCCGATGAAGTCGGTCGTATTCTCGATTAACGTGACAAACATCTCCCGATCGCGCTCAACTCGTTTACGCTCGGTAACGTCGCGCACGATCTTCGAAGCGCCCACAACATTTCCCGCGTCGTCTTTGATCGGTGAGATGGTCAGCGACACGGTGATGCGCTCACCGTCACTCCGCACGCGCTCCGTCTCGTAATGTTCGATTCGCTTGCCTGCTTTTAGGCTGGCGATGATTTCATCTTCTTCGTCGACTCGCTCGGGCGGAATTACGAGCGAGATATGCCGGCCGATAGCTTCTTCAGCTTTGTAAGCAAACAGCCGTTCCGCGGCCGCGTTCCAACTCTGGATATTGCCGTCAAGTGACTTACTGATAATCGCGTCGTTCGACGATTCGACGATCGATGCCAGCAGACGTGCCGTGAGGAGCTGGTTTGCGCGATCGCGCTCCAACAGGCGTTGCGCCGTGACGTCTCGGAATATCAGGACGCATCCCGAAACGTGTCCCTGCTCGTTCCGAATCGGCGCCGCACTGTCGTCGATCGGACACTCGCTGCCATCCTTTCTAATCATTACGGTGTGGTTTGCAAGTCCGACCACCACACCCTGACGCAGTGCGCGGAAAGCGGGATTGTCGACGGGCTTGCGGGTGGACTCGTTGACGATGCGAAACACGTCCTGAAGCGGCCGCCCCAGTGCTTCCGCCTGCGACCAGCCGGTCAGTGCTTCAGCCACTTCGTTGAGGTAGGTGATGCGCGCTTCCGTATCGGTTGTGATCACGGCGTCGCCGATACTTCGCAGCGTCACTCTGAACACTTCACGACTGTCACTGACTCTCGACTTTGCAACTCGCGCCAATTCCCCGAAAGCGATAATCAGAGAACAAGTGAGGAGATAGGCGAGCAGGCCAACCAGATTCGCCGGCGCGGTCACGTCGAAAGTGCCGCGGGGCGGAATGAACAAATAGTGACACGCAGCGTAGCCGACCAACGTGACGAGGATCGCGAGCCGGTAGCCGCCCAGCCAAACGGCGGCGGCGACTGCGCCAAAGAGTGTGACGAGCGGAAATGCATCGCCCATCAGCGGGTCAAGTAGCCAGCGCAGGAGCACGGCGATTGCGACTGCCGCTAATCCGAGCGCGTATGTCTTGATTGAAGTGCGCACCTCTGCCTTGTTCAACGACGCTTAGAATGGCCTAACGAACTTTGCCTTGAGAAACGTTGCATTTTATCGTTCAGACTCGGGAGGCATCAACACACGCGGTGGTTTTTGTTGCAAACTCAACTAACTTTTCGCTCGTAACGTACCGGTTCAGTTCGGAATACGCCGAAGGCGTTGGCTAATTTCAGCCCAGGGTTGGAACAACCCTGGGTTAAGCGAATGAAGGGGTATCAACGCTGAAAGCGTTGGCGAACCAACGCGGGATCTCGCCAACGCTTTCAGCGTTAGCAGCTATGGTCGTTTTGAGGTCCCAGGGTTCTCGCAAGCTCGAACCCTGGGCTGAAATTAGCGAACGCCTTCGGCGTATTGTGAAACTGAGCCAGAACGTTGGCGAACGCCTTGGCGTAAACCCAAACTGAACCAGAACGTTGGCGAACGCCTTCGGCGTACGTTTGGAATTAGCGAACGCCTTCGGCGTACGTTTGGAATAGCCAACGCCTTCGGCGTAAGTTTGGAACAGGAGTGCTTATGGAACGAGAGAAAGAACTAGCTAAGTTGATCAACGTGCTGCGGCGCACCGCGCGCATGGCGCTGCAATCGGAATGGACCGGCGGTAAAGAAGAAGCCGCGGCCTTCTGCACCGATCAGTACAACCGCGTGCTGGCGCGCTTGAAAGAGATCGATCCCGGCGTCAGTGCCGTATTCGAGCCATTGCCGACCGGCAGTTCGTTGACCGTCGTGGCCATGGCTTCGAGACAACTCGCCGCTTATTACGAAGATGAACTTGGACCGGCAAAGGGTTTTGGCCGCGGCTACGGATTCGCGGTCGATCCGCGATCGTTCCGCGAGTTTTGGGAAAAATCGGCGCGTGAGTTTGAAGACATGGGCGAGTTTATCCGCAAGAGTATCGACGAATGGTTACGGCGCCGAAAGGAAGCCGGCCACACTCACAAAGGCCCGGGTGAGCCAAGCGCAAAGCCGCCTGAAGCGAACCAGCCATAGCCTTCGTCAGAAATTGCAAGGGCTCTTTAGCGCGGGCAGTTTCGCCGGAACTGTATCGCGAAACTTGCCGGATGCTCGGCGTTGAGCGGCCACGGCGGCTTCGACCTGTCCAGGAGTCAGCGCGGTGTTTGCCTGAAAGAACACCCAGTCGATGTCTTCGTGATACTGGCGCGGTTCGGAAGATTTGATCATTCCGTCCCGAATAAACCAGAGATTGAAGTTAATCGACATCGTGTCTTCGGGGTAATAGTTTCCGCCGTGCTCGGCGAAGAGTTTTCCGTCGGCGAAGTAACGGACTTTCTGATCTATTACCTGCGTAACCAACACATGCCAGCCTGCCTGACTACCGTTCGCAGTTTGGAAGACGTTATCTTTCTTCCAGTTTGGCTCGGGATAAAAAGTTTCCCACGTCGTGGCGTAGAGCGTTGGTCCTTCGATTCCCCACCCGCCGTTTGGCAAGTATTCCCAATCTAACTCGCTGTAATCAGGATCCCACGGTTTCTTCAAAGGACTGATCGTGTAGAAGCTTTGCACGAGCTGATCGCCGCCCGGTCCGGAGAGTGGTTGGTCGGTGAAACGAACCCGCGCGGCATAGGTGCCTTCGAGATACTTGCGTTCGTGGCAGATCTGGGTTTGCGTTGTGTTCGCTGCCGTGCCATCGGTGCCGGACGTCATGCGCAGAATGCGGTTGTTGCGCTGATCGGGGTCGTTGAGGATTGAGACTCCTTCTTCCTTCCAGGTCGCTCCCGGAACGCCCGGCCAGCCGGCTTCAGTACGAAGAATCCAGCCGTTCTTCTTCATCTGTTGCGGACTGTCATATGTGAAGTCGTCGAAAAGTATTTGCGGCTTTGTCTTAGGCTGGCGTGCTGGCGCCGCGCCGAGCCAAAACAGCACAAGGGCGACGAGTGCGACTGTAAAAGTTTTCATCATGGAGGCGCCTATCCTAACTCGCGTGATTCGTTCACGCCAGCGCAATCTATGGCGTTGCGGGCGGGTCGGGCGTAGAATTGCCGCGCAAGGAGAGTATCAGGAGAGTACAAACCAATGGGCGATCAGAAACAGTCCGAACTTGCTTCGGCTCCCACTCAACGACTGCCCGCCATCGGTGCGCCTGCCCAGGAGGACAGCCCGAAATTCACGGCGGAGCAGAAGCGCATCGAAGAAATGATTACCGACGATGTGCCGCTGATTATCATACTTTCGGAGCTCGTTTTGATGATCGAGGCGCAGTCGCCGGAGATGCTCTGCTCAATACTGTTGCTTAGCGACGACGGCAATCACGTGCGACACGCATTAGCGCCGAGTCTTCCGGAGAGCTACACGAGCGCCATCGACGGCAGTCCCATCGGGCCAAAACATGGTTCGTGTGGGACGGCTATGTTCCGCGGTAAACCCGTGATTGTTACCGACATCGCCACGGACCCGCTTTGGGACGACTATCGCCAGTATGCACGCATGATTGACATGGCTGCTTGTTGGTCCACGCCGATACTGTCAAGCAAGGGAAAAGTGCTCGGTTCGTTTGCCATGTATTACCGCGAGCCGCGTGGTCCAAGACCGGCAGAACAGCACCTCACCGATGTTGCGACCAGGCTGGCGGCGCGGGCAATAGAACATTCCGTGGCGCGTGAGCGACAGATCGCGGACGGCGTTAAGGCGTGAAAAGTCTTCAAAATGGTTAGCGACAGCGCCACGCCAACGCGACAAGCTTTTCTGTTCGATCTCGACGGAACGCTCATCGACAGTGTCTATCAGCACGTGCTCGCGTGGCGCGAGGCGCTTGAAGCCGGCGGAATTCATCTTGCCGTTTGGCGTATTCACCGGCAGATCGGAATGAGTGGCGGCCTGTTTGTTAACGCGCTGGCTCGCGAAACCGGTAAGACAATCACGCCCGAAGAAGCCGAGAAAATCCATCAGGTACACGGCGAAGCGTTCAAGCGTTACGCGTCGCAGGTGCGGCCGCTTCCCGGGGCTTCGGAACTGCTCTCGTATCTCACGCGCGCAGACGTGCCGTGGGCCATCGCTACGAGTGGGCGTCTGCAAAGCGCGAGCCTGTCGCTGCATTTGCTGGGCATCGAAGAGGAGGTGCCGATCATTACCCGCGACATGGTCCAACACGCGAAACCCGATCCCGATCTATTCCTGGCGGCGGCGGAAAAACTCGGCGTGTCGATCAGTGATTCGGTTGTGGTCGGCGACAGCATCTGGGATCTACTCGCGGCTCGTCGCGCCCGTGCGCTCGGTGTCGGCCTGCTCTCCGGCGGCTATGGCCGTGAGGAGCTCGAACGCGCCGGGGCGTATCGCGTCTACAACGATCCCGCCGATCTACTGCGTCACCTCGATGAAGTCGGCGTGCGCAGTGCGGAGTGATCTCATCTTTGCTTCTGGTGCACCTGTAAGAGCTCGTAAACCTGCTGGCCGCGATTGGCGACGTCCTTGAAGAAATAGAACTGTTGTTGCTTGCCGTTTGTCCTGATGATCAAACGGTCGAGTAGCAGGCGTTTTTTGAAGTGAACGTCTTCGATGGAGTC
>DASUOZ010000158.1:0-3152 GCA_036276375.1 Pyrinomonadaceae bacterium
CGCGGCCTTCGCACAGACGCAGGTGCGTCTCAAGCTGGCTGATGGTTCTTATATGACTGTCGACGATGCATGGGAGTCGCCGCAGGGAGTTTGGTATAGACGCGGCGGGCTGAACAACGTCCTGCCGAAAGACAGAGTCAAGAAGATCGAGCGCATAGAGGCGCAAGCGGAAGCGCCGGTAGCAAAGCCGTCCGACAACGACGACGATCACTTCGACGCCGTTGAGGTAGCTTCAAAGGCGCCTCCGGTAAGCAAACGTGTGTACGACAGTCCGGCATGGATCTTTCTCAAAGGCGGTGCGCGCGTTGAAACGGAAAGCGCCACCGAAGAGGCCGGCGGCGTTTGGTACAAGCGCGGCGGCATGTCGATCTTTATCGATCGCAGCCGTATCGATCGCATCGAGCTGGAAGACCCGGCGACCGCGCTTGCCGGTGCGGGAAAGAAGGGACGCGGCTGGAGCACCGGCCGGCCCGGTCTCGACGCACTGATTCTGCAAAACGGAAGCAAGTACAACGTCGATCCGTATCTGATCTTCCTCGTGATGGAACAGGAGTCACACTTCAACCCACGCGCCGTTTCGCCGAAAGGCGCGCGCGGGTTGATGCAGTTGATGCCGGGAACCGCGGCCCGTTTCGGCGTGCGCCGCCCGCACGATCCCGCGCAAAACATTTCGGGTGGCACGCGTTACCTACGCGAGCTGCTCAACCGATTCAACAATCGCGTCGATCTCGTGCTGGCGAGTTACAACGCGGGCGAAGGCGCCGTCGCAAAGTTTGGCCAGCGTGTGCCGCCTTATCGCGAGACGCGCAACTACGTGAAGAAGATCGGTTATCGTTACAAGCGAACGACAGCGCGCACGAAGAGACCGAGCACAGACAACAAGACAAACGCAGGTGGACAATGAACCGGTTCCTGATCGCAACGTTCTTAGCGCTTTCAGTTTTCGCCGGCAGTGCGGCCGCACAACCGTCGAGCGAACCGCTGTTGACGAACGCCTCCGTCATTAAACTCGTCAAAGCCGGCTTCAAAGAGAAGACCGTCATCACCATCATCAGTAACCGGCCCAACATCTTCGATCTCGAACCCGAACAACTGATCGATCTCAAGCGCCAGGGCGTTAGTGAGAACATCATTCTCGCGATGCTCGCAACCCAGGACGCTACCCTCATCGTTAACGAAGACGAGCAATGGGCGTCGGACGAGCAATTCTTCAGAGGCTTGAAGCGCTCGAACAGCGGCGGCTCTGACAAGCAGTCGGGCAGCACCGGCATTTTCGGATCCGGCGGCAGCTCTCAGTCGAAGACTGAGTCGCGCGGCGGCAGCGGCGGCAATCAAAACGAGGGGAATGTTACCGGCTCGGCAACGGTGCGCATTATGAAACCATCGACGGAAGCCGGAGGCGCTGTCACACCCAAACTCGAGAAGACGCCGACGTTGAATAATGAAGGCGTGATCAAGCTTGTCGACGCCGGCTTCTCCGAAGGCACGATCATCAAGCGGATCGAGGAGTCGCCGGTCGAGTTTGATCTCTCGCCAGCTAAAGTCGAAGAGCTTCACAAGCGCCGGGTTACAGACGCCATCATCACCGCTATGAGCGCCGCGATGGGCGTCGAGCCAAAGCCCTAACACCTATAGCCGCGTAGCCAAACGACACACGCCGTCCCATCTGTAGCAGGTGGACACGACCGGCTGACCCCCTACCGAAAGTTAAATAATAGAATAATTGAACTTAGCTGTGCTCGGCACGGCGGCACGGTCATTGCCCGTAAGGCTGCGGTTTGGTACACGCACGAGTCTGCCGCCAAACCCAATAATTCACATCTGAGGAGACTGGACTAGAAAAACGATGCGACCTATCAAGCACGCTGAAAGAGGATTGACGCTATTCGCGAGCGGCCTTTTCAACGCAATTCAATCGGTAAACAAATATAAGCCCAATCCTTCTTTTACTCCCAAGTGGTCGGACAAACCCCTGCTGAAATCGTGGCAAAAGAGCAAGCCGACTCTCGGCTGGCCGCGCACCACTGATTCGCTTTGTCCAAACTGCGTGATTGAAGCACGCGAAGAAATTCTGAGTGGCAAGAAAGACGTCAGCGTTCTCATCAACGAGAAAGTCGGCGAGATCAAAGCCACCATCATCGAGCGCGACGGCGAGATCTGGATGATCAAGGATTGTCCGCAGCACGGGCACTTCGAAGATCTGATGGCGATCGATTCGGCGTTTCTGAAGCACATCGAAACGCTCTTCCCGGGCCGCGACATCGACGCGCACAACGACGAAAAACTCCACAACCACGGTTCGAGCACTGTCAAGTTTGGCCGCGGCGCCGTGTTGACGGTCGACCTGACCAATCGCTGCAACATGATGTGCGACCCATGCTTCATGGACGCGAACCAGGTCGGATTCGTCCACGAGCTAAGCATGGAAGAGATCAAAGAGATTCTCGACAACGCGATCACGATCAAGCCGCGTCGTCAGATGTCAGTGCAGTTCTCTGGTGGAGAACCTTCGATCTCGCCGCACTTCATCGAAGCAATCAAGTACTCACGCAAGGTTGGGTACAACAGCGTGCAGGCCGCGACCAACGGTATTGAGTTCGCGAAGAGCAAAGAGTTTTGCAGGCAAGCTGCTGAAGCTGGTCTGCGCTACGTCTATCTACAGTTTGATGGAATCGGTAACGATGCAAATAGTCACCGCCAGGTGGGTAACCTGTTCGATGTGAAGATGCGGGCCATCAATAATCTTCATGAAGCCGGTGTTGAGATTGTTCTCGTTACCACACTGGTGAACGGAATCAATAACGACCAGGTTGGTTCCATTATTCGCTTCGCTCTCGACAATCCAAAGAAGATTGCATTCCTGGCGTTCCAACCCGTTTCATTCACCGGGCGCGACGAGGAGATCACTGAACAACGTCGGCTGCAACAGCGCTACACCTTGTCGCACCTGGCCCACGACGTTAAGAATCAGGTTGGGATCACGGAGCCCACGCGCGACTGGTTCCCACTCTCTTTGATGGGCGCATTCGCTGACTTTGCCGATCTCGTGCATGGTCCAGAAGCGGAATGGGGCCAGGTTTCATGCGGATGTCACCCGAATTGCGGTGTTGGCACTGCTGTTATGGTTGACAAAGAGACACGGGAGATGCGGC
>DASUOZ010000159.1:0-3534 GCA_036276375.1 Pyrinomonadaceae bacterium
TATCGCAACGTCTTGCTTCAGATCGAGGCGTTTGGACTTCTGGTCGACGACCGCGCCGGTTGAGGAGCCGGAAACGTTTTCGCGATTGAAAGCGACGGGAGCATCTGTTTGGGCCACGCCGCTGGCTTGATCAAAGGAGAGCGATTCCGTGGCGACCTGGAGTTTTTCTTTCGTTTCGATCTTTACGTCGCCCTCGAAAGAGACGACGTCTGTTTTGGGCCAATAGATTGCGCGCGCGGCGGAGATCTGATCGGGAACGTCGCCTTCCGGCGGATACACGGCGATGCTGACGTTCTCGAGCTCATGATGACCGTCTGAGAACGTGATGTCGCGCGAGGCTTTGACGTGCATGTAGAGGCGGCCCTCTTTCGTCACGCGTTGTTCGTAGCCTTCGATAACGCCGGTGACTTCCTTCGAGAGCTCCGGCTTCTCCGACTTCGCCTTGAACTTCTGGACGTTGCGCAGTTTGTAATAGGAGACACTGACGACGGCAATACCCGATACGAGCAGCACGAAAGCCACAATCCGGGCGATCAGCGGCACTCGCGCGCGCCATCCGATTGCAAAAGCTCGTTTTCGTGTCAGTGCCTGCATTCGTTTAAGAATTCATCCACAGATTACGCAGATTGCCTATGTGACTTGCATATCGAGCACGTTCAGCTGCATCCGATAGTCATCATTCCAAGCGCTAAGCTCGAGCGCATAAGCGAGTTCGATGCTCCCGTTCACCACTGGCGTTTGCCCCGCCGTCTCGATGCAGTTCCACCAAATCCCCTCCAACGGCCGGTTCTGCGGCCCCGCCAGTCGAAGCTTCAAATGCTTGTCTTTCAACACCTGCGGCTCACCCAAACAGCGCAAGCCTTTCGTCGCAAACACCGGACGCGGATTACCCGCCCCAAACGGCTCCAGCGCTTGCAGCTCCCGCGCTAGTTGAAAAGTCACCTGCTCCGCCGGCAACTCCATGTCGATCGTAACCGAGTGTTCCAAATCTTCCGCGGTCAAACACGACGCCGCGTGCTCATTCAAACGCCGCCGAAACTCCGCGATTCGCTCGGGTCTGATCGTCAGCCCTGCCGCGTGCGAGTGCCCGCCAAACTTCTCGAACAAATCCGCGCACGCCGTCAGGCCATTCAACAGGTGATACGCCTCGATGCTGCGGGCCGAGCCGTGGGCCACCTCGCCATCGACCGACAACACCACGCACGGCCGATTCAAACGCTCCGCAATCTTCGACGCCGCAATTCCGATCACGCCGCGGTGCCAACCCGCACCCTGAATCACCGCCACCTTCGCTTCCGTCGTGTCGCCGGCTTCCGCGAGCGCGAGATCGATGATCTGCTGTTGCACCGTCTTGCGTTCCTCGTTGCGCGCATCGAGGTGTTCGGCCAGCCGCCGCGCCTCGCCGGAATCACGCGTATCAAACAGCTCCACCACGGCCCGAGCCGCATCCATCCGGCCCGCCGCGTTGATTCTCGGCCCCAGCCGAAAACCGAGATCGTATGCTGTCATGCCCTTGCCGTCTCCGCAACCGGCAACGTCGATCAACGCCTTCAGGCCCGGATTCGCCGCCCGCGCCAGGTCTTTCAAGCCAATCGAGACGATCGTGCGGTTCTCGCCGACGAGTTTCGCCACATCGGCCACGGTGCCGATCGCGACGACTTTCATAAACGCGGCCACGTGCGCCTCGCGCCCGTACTCGCGAAACAACGCGTGCACCAGTTTAAAAGCAACGCCGACGCCCGCGAGGTGTTTGTCCGGATAACTGCAACCGGCCTGGTTCGGATTCAACACGGCAAACGCGGGCGGCGCGCCTTCGTCTTCGTCAGGCAGATGGTGGTCGGTGATGATTACGTCGAGGCCCTTGTCGCGAGCCCAGTAAAGCGGTTCGTGCGCGCGGATGCCGCAGTCAACGCTGACGACGAGTTTGTAACCCTCGGCGTGGGCGCGTTCGAGCGCGGGTTGTTGAATGCCGTAGCCCTCGGTGAAACGATGCGGGATGTGGAAGCCGGTTTTCGCGCCGAGGAGTTTCAAGGCGCGCAGCAGGATCGCGGTGCCGGTGGTGCCGTCGACGTCGTAGTCGCCGTAGATCAGGACGGGTTCCTGGGTGGCGATGGCGTGTTTGAGACGTGCGACGGCCTCGCGCATGCCGAGCATGAGATAGGGTTCGTGCAGTTGATCGTAAGTGGGCGCGAGAAAGGCGCGCGCGGCGCGTTCGTCCGCGTAGCCGCGAGTGATGAGGAGTGCGGCGAGAATCGGGGTAACACCCAGAACGCGTGCGAGCGAGGCGGCGGCTTCCGCGTCATGCCGTCGCACGTTCCAGCGTTTGGTTTTCATGTAGTTATCACTTCAAGCTAAAGCCATCCGTAGATTACGCAGAATTTCTGTGTAATCTGTGGATAGTTTTACCCCCCAAACCAGCCGTGCGCGTCGAGGAGGCGGACACCGATGCGCTGCTTCCCATCAAGGTCGTCCATCCATGAGCCATTCACTTCCGCCGCCAATTTAGCACCTGATGCTTGCACCAGTGTCACTTGCGATCCAACCGGCACGTCCACGTCGATGATAATCGTCGCGCCGCCGTGACTGATCTTCACCGCAGTAGCTTTCGCCTGAAAAGGCCGGCCCTCCTGGTCCGTACCTTCAACTTCCACCGGAAATTCAACCGGAACTCTCGGGCTTCGTGGTCGCTGATCCATGTTTCTTCCTTAAATACTTGCCGACATATATCCCGCCGACAGAGCAATCAAAATCAACCCGCCGACAATCACACGATAAATAATAAACACTCCCGTCGAGTGAGTGCGCAAAAATCTCAGCAGGAACCAGATCGACGCATAACCCACCGCGCCGGAAACGATCGTCGCCACC
The DNA here is from genome assembly GCA_036276375.1 of Pyrinomonadaceae bacterium. GTDB lineage: Bacteria > Acidobacteriota > Blastocatellia > Pyrinomonadales > Pyrinomonadaceae > PSRF01. The sequence continues at coordinate 2,869 of DASUOZ010000159.1, forward strand.
ACCAGCGCGCCGTAACTATTCCCCGGCAACTTCTCAATCGCCTCGTTCAATTCCAACAGCCCACTCGCCGCAATCGCCGGAATCGACAACAAAAACGAAAACCTCGCCGCCGTCTCGCGCGTCTGGCCCGCAAACAGCCCACCCATGATCGTCGATCCCGACCGGCTCGAACCCGGAATCAACGCCAGCACCTGCGCCCAACCGACCGCCATCGCATCCTTAATTCCCAACCGGTCCATCCCATGCTCTCTTTTCCCAACCACCTCGGCGATCGTCAGCAACAGCCCGACAACGATCATCATCGTCGCGATCACCCACAGGTTTTTCGTAAACGGCCCTTCGATCTGTTTCTTAAACAGCAACCCCACAATCCCAACCGGAATCGACCCGATGATCACGAGCCACCCCAGCCAAGCGTCTTTCGAGAGCTTCAACTCACTGCGTCCACTCAGCCACGCAACATGATCCCCGACAAACGCCCGCAGGATGTTCACGATGTCGCGCGAGAAATAGACCAGGACGGCCAACAACGTGCCGAGCTGGATCACGGCAATGGTCGCGGTCGTCTGCTCGGCTTGCAGCGTCTTGTCAGCCCCGCCGTAAAGATTGACGACGCGGGCGGCAAAGACGAGATGTGCGGTTGAACTAACGGGTATGAATTCGGTC
>DASUOZ010000160.1:0-2093 GCA_036276375.1 Pyrinomonadaceae bacterium
CGACCCGAAACAAGCTGAACAACACCACTACGAACGCTGGGAGAAGAGCGGTGCGTTTGCGCCGGAGATCAACAAAGACCCGGACGCGCCCGTGTTCACGATCGTTATTCCGCCGCCAAACGTCACCGGCTCGCTGCATATGGGCCACGCGCTCCAGCATACGCTCATGGACGTGATGACGCGGCACAAGCGGATGAGCGGGTTCAGGACGTTGTGGCTGCCGGGGGTGGACCATGCGGGGATCTCAACGCAGTTGATGGTATCGCGCGCCCTCAAGAAAGAAGGGAAGTCGCGACACGAACTCGGACGCGAAAAATTCGTCGAACGCGTCTGGCAGTGGAAACACGAATCCGGCAGCCAGATCACCGTGCAGATGCGACGCGAAGGCGCTTCGGTCGACTGGTCGCGTGAGAAGTTTACGATGGATGACGACCTGTCGCGCGCCGTGCGCGAGGTCTTCGTCCGTCTCTACGAAGAGGGCTGGATCTATCGCGGCAATCGCATCGTCAACTGGTGTCCTACCGATCAGACCGTCCTCTCCGATCTGGAAGTCGAGAAACTGCCGCAAGCGGGAAAACTTTATTACCTGCGCTATCCCATCAAGAACAGCGATCGACACGTCACGGTGGCGACCACGCGGCCCGAAACCATGCTGGGCGACACCGCGGTCGCGGTCAATCCAACGGACGAACGCTACGGCGATCTAAAAGCACAGACCGTGCTGCTGCCGCTTACCGACCGCGAGATTCCGGTGGTGTTCGATGAGTATGTCGATCCTGAATTCGGCACGGGCGTCGTGAAGATCACTCCGGCGCACGATCCCAACGATTACGAACTCGGACTACGGCACAACCTGGCGCAGGTCGTCGTGATCGATCCGCAAGCGAAGATGACGGCGGAAGCAGGCGCCGCTTTCACCGGTCTCGATCGTTACGCGGCGCGGGAAAAAGTCGTCGAGGAGTTTGAACGTCTCGGGCTGTTGGAGAAAGTGGTCGAATACGAGTTCTCGATCTCGAAGTGCGAACGCTGCAAGACGGTGATTGAGCCGCTTATCTCCACGCAGTGGTTTATGAAGATGGACCAGTTGCGCGATCTCGCACTCGGTCTGATGGCGAACGAGCATAAACCGCGGTTCGTGCCGGAAACGCCGTACGAAAAGGTCTACACCAACTGGCTGGAAAACCTGCGCGATTGGACCATCTCGCGCCAGCTCTGGTGGGGTCATCAAATCCCCGCCTGGTACACGAAAGACGGCGAAGTGATCGTCGCCAGGTCCGCAGAGGAAGCGCGCGAGCGGGCCGGAACAACGGAGCTCACGCAGGATCCGGACGTGCTCGACACGTGGTTTTCCTCGGCGCTCTGGCCGTTTTCCACGCTCGGTTGGCCCACCGAAACGGAAGACCTGAAGACGTTCTATCCAACCTCGGTGCTGGTCACGGCGCGCGACATCATCTTTCTGTGGGTCTCGCGCATGGTCATGACGGGCATGAAGTTCATGGGCCAAGAGCCGTTTGACGACGTGTTTGTGACCGGAACGATCCTCGACGTCCAGGGCCAGCGCATGTCGAAGACGAAGATGAACGGCGTCGATCCGCTCGACGTGTTCGATAAGTTCGGCGTGGACGCAACGCGGCTCACGTTGGCCCAGGTCGGCAGTACCGACACGCGCTGGAACGAGAAACAGGTCGAGTCGTATCGCAACTTCGCCAACAAGATCTGGAACGCCGCGCGGTTCTGTTTGCTGTACTCAGAGCCACAGATCGACACGGACAACACGGACCTGCAATTACGTGATCGGTGGATCTCGTCGCGCCTGAATAAAACGGCGCGCGACGTCAACGCTGCTCTGAACTCGTACGAGTTTCACGCGGCGGTGCAAACGCTCTATCATTTTTTCTGGGATGACTTCTGCGACTGGTACATCGAGCTCGTTAAAGCTGATGTGACTGCGGAGGAGGACACGCCCCAACGTCGGGCGGCGCGGTCGCGGCTGCTGACGGTGCTCGAACAAGCGCTGCGATTATTGCATCCGTTTATGCCTTACATCACGGAAGAACTCTGGCTGCGGTTGCCCGGTGACAAGCAACTTCACT
>DASUOZ010000161.1:0-3429 GCA_036276375.1 Pyrinomonadaceae bacterium
ACAGTCATGCCGCCGCGCATATCATCGGTTTGATCCGGCGACAGGCCGAAGTTTGGCGTAAGGGCCGAAGCCTTCCACGGGATCGGCTCGCCACGCATCGGTATGCCGTTGACGATCGTCTGCGCCGAGCCGCCGACCGGCGGAAAAATCACCACGTCGAACTTGTCGCGCAGGTTCGGTGTGTTGCGGATCACGTGATCGGAGATGTACGTGTAGGGAATCTGCAACCGATCAAACTCAATCCGGAACCAGCCCTCGTTCTGCGTGTTGGTCCACGTGTGAACGATCGCGATGCGCGGCACGGCGAGTTCGTGAGTCTTCACTTCCGGAAGTTTTTCGACCCCTATGGCTTTGAGTCCGAGTTCAACAACTGCCGACTCGAGTTTTTGACGGACATCTGACGGATTGCCGTCTTGTTTGATGATGAACGAGCCCGTGTTGAACTGTTGCGCGCCGATCTTGAAGCTGTCTTCCGCGGCGCTCATCTTCACGTCCTTCAGCCGAAAACGAAGCGTCGCGAGTGTGTTTTCAGTGTTGTGATTGATGACGTAGGCCACCGCCGAGGCCGGTCCGGTCAATTGTCCGGTGACTTTCGCGTCTTCGGTGAGCAGCTTTGCTTCCACGTCGAGCACGCTCTTGTCGACGACTCGCACCGTCTTCACGTTGCGCATGGCGCCCATCGTCCAGCCGGTGTCGTCGTACGGCGCCGGATCTGTAACGTTGTAATACTGCGTGTCGAGCAGCATGTCAGCCATGCGGGAATACGGCTGGTCCATGCGAACGATGTAAGAGCCGGCGGCGTATTTCTGGTCTTTAACACTGAATTCTTTCGTCGCGCGATGGACTTCAATCCCCTGCAAGCGCATCAGGTTGACCATGTCCGCCGCTTCGACAGGTCGCGGCGTGTCGCCCGGGATGATGTAGGCCGCCGGACCTTCGTTTGAGGCCTTGGCGATTGCGCGTTTGCTCTTGAGGTAGAAGTTATTCAGGAAACGTTCACGCTCTTTCGCGACGAAGTTCATCGCGAAAAGTAGCGCCGACTGCTGCATGTTGACGTTGTTGCGCAACGACCAGTTGACGCGCGGGAACGGCGGATTTGGGCGATACCAAACGCGGGACGTCTGATTCGGGCCAAGAGTGCGCTCGCGCGTGTCAGCGCCGCCGTTGCCGAAAGTCTCGTAGAAACGGCCGATGGAGTTGTGTCCGGTGGCGATATAGAGCATGTAGTTCGGCGCCCAACCGTCGTAAAAACCGTGCGTCCAAACGCCGGGAACGCCGCGTTTCGTCATCTCCTCGATTTCGTAATGGGCCAACACCTGAAACTCATCGATCGCGAGCGGATCGAGCCATGCGTTGTACGGGCCGGTTCCCGTCATCGTGTAGAGATACGGCACTGACTCGTGCAAATCGTGAAGCACGGTCGGGTGATACTCCAGAAACGTCTTCATCTGGTTGCGCGAGAGCGCCAGCGCCATGCCGAGACTGTCGCGGTTGTTGTCGTGCGCGACGTACTTGCCCCAATACAGCAACGGCGGCGCGGGTTTGCCGGGATTTGCTTTGCGATAGTTGTAGAGATCGACCATGCGATCGCGGCCGTCGACTTCCAGCGCGGGCGTGATCATCACGATCATGTTCTTGCGAATGTCTTCAATGAAGGGCGAATCCTCGACGGCGAGCCGATAGGCCAGTTCCATCAACATTTCAGGCGAACCGGTTTCGGGCGAATGAATTGAGCCGGAAGCCCAGTAGAACGGTTTACCTTCCGTGATGAGCGTGTGTGCTTCGGTTTCGCTGAGCCGGCGCGGATCGGCGAGTTTGGCCGTGATCTCCTTGTATCGATCAAGCCTCGCGAGATTTGCTTCGTCACTCACCAGCACCAGCAACTGCTCACGTCCCTCTTCGCTCTTTTCCGGCGCGATGAGCACGCGCACGCGCGGCGAATTCTCTGCCAGCGCGCGGTAATAGCGATAGAGATCTTTCGTGTAGGTCAGTTTGTTCGGCGTGCCGATCGCGTAGCCCAGGATCTTTTCGGGTGAAGGCACCTTGTCCGACAGCGGCAAGTGGTCCACCAACTCGGTCATGAAGTATTTCTCGGTGGTGTACTCAGCGATCTTTGCGCCGTACGCCGTGTCGAGTGGCGAACGCGGCGTCGTGTATTTCGGGTTCACCGGCGCTGTTTTAGCAGGGGCTGTTTTCGCTGAGGCAGCACTGCCGGGTTCTTCAGGAGTCGTGTTGCGTGACTCTGTTTGAGCGAAAATCGGCGCGGATAAAGCGAGCGCAAACACTACGAACGGAAGGGTGAACAAGGATCTTCGGAACATGATCGGCTCCTTCAAGGTGGCAGGAATCTGCGTAATCTGTGGACCTACACGTCACGCGCACAGCGGAAGCCGGAGAGCATCCAGCGTTCGTGCGCGTGAAAGAAGTTTCTGTACGTCGTTCTGATGTGCGATTGGGGCGTGGCAAACGAGCCGCCGCGCAAAACCTTCTGGTTGACGAACCACTTGTCGTTGTATTCGTCAAACTCCGTCTTGAAACCCGGGAAAGGCACGTAATCCGAGGTCGTCCACTCCCAAACGTCGCCAATCATCTGCTGGCAACCGTAAGGACTGGCGCCGCCGGGAAAAGCGCCCACGGGCGAAACTGACCAGAAACCGTTTTCTAAGAGATTGGTGTTGCCGCTATCGGGATCGGTGTCGCCCCACGGAAAACGACGCTTAACTTTGCGTTCGGCATCATAACACGCCGCCTTCTCCCATTCAGCCTCGGTTGGAAGTCGCTTGTCGATCCATTTCGCGTAGGCGGCAGCTTCGTAGTAACTGACGTGCGTGACCGGTTCTTCGCTGCGACTCGCTGCGGAGCGAAGACCGGAGAAGTCGCGAATCAGCCATTCGCCGTCGTGGAATTCCCAGTAAAGCGGCGCCTGCCACTGTTCGCGTTTGACTGTTTCCCAGCCTTCGGAAAACCACCAGCGAAAGTTTTGGTAACCGCCGTCGCGCATGAACTCGAGATATTCGCCGGTGGTAACCAGACCCCGATCTATCTGAAAATCCCGCAGGAACACCTGGTGTGCGGGCTTCTCGTTATCCCACGAAAATCCCTCTCCCTCAAACCCTAACCAAAACAAGCCTCCTTCGACGTCAGCCATGCCTTCGACCTTGGAACTTGGTCTGGAGACAGACTTCATCTTTGGCTGAAACTGATCGCAAAGAAGATGTTTGATGTCGTAGACGAGCAACTCCTGGTGCTGCATCTCGTGTTCGAGACCCAGTCGAACCACGGATAACACGGACTGGGACTGCTCAGAACGAAGAAAGTCGAGCATCTCCTCATCAACATGATTCCGATAAGCAACAGTCTCGCGCACCGTCGGCCGCGACTTGGTGCCGCGCTTGGGACGTTCGATCCGCGACCCGAAGCCTTCGTAGT
>DASUOZ010000162.1:0-2397 GCA_036276375.1 Pyrinomonadaceae bacterium
CGGTGTCGTCAATCTCGATGCGGGTCACTACGACCAGGCTGAAAGATGGTATCGCGCGGCGCTGAAGATGAGGTCGGACGCCGAGATCGCGATGGCGGGTCTGGCCGAGGCGACGTTACAGCAGGGTAACGCGCCAGCCGCTCAGGAGGCGATCGCCCAACTCGAAAAGTCGTATCCGAGCAATCAGGATCTCACGCGATTTAAAGAAAAGCTTGCCGGATTGAAAAAGTAGGACGCGTCTTCACGGAGCGATCGACATTCTCACCACGTTCGCTAACAGGATCCGATCGATCTTCCCGTCTCTGCCGACTACCACTACCTGACCGTTCTCAACAGTCACACGTCTGACGCCACTCATCGGACGATTGATCAGAGTTCCGTCGGTCGTTTCGATCACCAGTCGTGGTCCGGTTTCGGGTGGCGGTTCGGGCTTCGCTTCCGGCTCCGCTTCCGGTTTTGTTTCAGGCTTCGGCCGCTCGACCGGCGTGCGTGCGGTTTCCGTGTTTCGTGGAGTCGTACGGCGTGGTGGTGGTCTTCGTGGGCGTGTGTTGCGCGGCGTCGGCCGGACGTTTTCCGTAGTTTCGGCCGGTTTCTCTGCGGCAGGTTTTGGTGACTCCTCCGGTTTGGCTTCGGGCGTCGCTTCCGGAGTTGGTTCGGGAGTCGGTGCTGCGGCTACTTCCGCAGGCGGCGGTTCAGGTTCGGCGATCCTTGCGCCCACTGACGAAACGCGCTGGGTCTTACGGCCGGTCGCGGGTGTTTCCGTTGGCGATAGCGTGGGTGTTTCCGTTTCCGCGATTTCAGGTCCGCCGATGATTGGTTCAAACGAACCGCCAAAGTGCAGGCGATAACTTCCCTGATCGTCGTTTGGGCTGCGCGCTTCGACGCGCAGGATCAGATCCTCGCGCCGGCGCAGATAGATGCCTTTAGTGACTGGCGTGGAGGTTTCGGCGTAAAGCGTAAGCTTTAGTAATGGGCGGAGCGTGCCGGCGGTGAACACATCAATGTCGCCGTTTAAATTCTGGCTCTGCACGGTGATCAGCAGATCGCCCGGTGTGCCGGTGAACGAGTAGTAATGATCTGTTAACCGTGCGTCGCCCAGATCGCGCGCCGCGATGATGCCGTTGACGCTGTTAGTGCGCACAGGCGACGGTGCGTTTGGATCGAGCGATTGAGCACACAACGAGGCCGCGGGCAACAACAGCGCGGCGACTATTGCACACCAGCGAGCACACAAGCGGGTGACGTTGTTGTTCAGTCGTTGAGGACGGTTCATTCGCGGCAAAGCATATCAGATTTGGGTTATCCTAGTCGCCATGACATGCGCGCGTATCTTGCTGTTTATCCTTGTCTTGATTCCTCTCCCTGTGGCCGCACAATCGTGGACGGCAAAGCTCGATAAGGACGTTCGTTTTTATCAACCAACCGAGCTCGGTGTTCTCGTAGCAGGCACGGAAAAGTCTCTTTACGCGATCAACAGTGCGACCGGTGAAGAGCTTTGGCGCCGCAAGGACGTTGACCTTGACGAAACGGACGTAGCCCCAGTCCCCGGTACAGACCTGCTGCTGATCAATGTTGGGAAGGGAGATAAAGCACGGATCGAAGCAACGGATCTCATATCCGGCAACAGGATCTGGCGCAGCGACAAGATCAAGGGCGCGGTGATGCAGCTGGCGGTCGATCCGGCGGCGAATCTGCTGGCGGTCGTGCTGGCGAAGGACGCGAAGAGTCGCGCTCGTGAAGATTTCAAACGCCGGCCACTCGTCCACGTGCTCGATCTCGCTTCCGGCAAAGAGCTTTGGGATTACGAAGTTGGCGAAGTGGAAATGATGCCCACGCGCTGGCCTGATGACCGCGGCAAAGATGTCGATTACACGTTCGACAATTATCATCCGCCGGTGTTCGTCGACGGGCGGCTTTATCTGTTCTACGAGGGCGTGACCTCGTACGACGCGCGCAACGGCAAGGCGCGGCTGCGTGAGAAGTATCGCGTCAACGAAGACGGTTTCGCGCTCTCCGAAGCCGAACCAATCTTCGACGAGAAGTTTATCTATCTCTCCGGTCACGGCCGCGTGCGCGCCATCTCGCGCGAATCTGGCGACACCGAATGGGAAGCAAAAGATCTCGGACTCACACCGGAGATGATACTGATCGACCGCGTTCTTTACGTTCGTACCGGCGGTCAATTCACCCGCATAAAAGACGGTGAGACTGTGGAGCGAGGTTCCTATGGTTTGAGCGCCATAGACGTGCGCACCGGAAAAGTTCTCTGGCGCTTCAAAGGCGCCGACAAAGGCATCACTAACCTGCTGGTTCCCGGGCCCAACACGCTTGCGGTCGCCGATCGCGACGATCTGATCTTCGTTGACGCACAGAACGGCAAACGAACGGCGCGCGTGT
>DASUOZ010000163.1:0-10171 GCA_036276375.1 Pyrinomonadaceae bacterium
CAGCGGCCGCGGCTGATCTCGCTGCGTGTAAAGTCCTTCCTTAAAACCGTCGAAAACGTAGTCGGTCGAGATCGTTAGCAACACCGCGTTTGCCTGACGGCACGCACGCGCCAGGTTCTCGGGACCGAGTGCATTCGCACGTTCGGCTTTCAACGGATCGCTCTCGCAACCATCCACATCGGTCCACGCCGCGCAATTAATGAGCGCGTCCGGCTGTTCACGCGCAATGACGGCCGAGACCTTCTCGGCGTCGCCGATATCCAGCGACTGGTGGTCGTACGCAACGACGTCATCACCGTTCGCAAGACAATGCTCGATACTCGCCTTGCCTACTAAACCGCCCGCGCCTGTGATCAGAATCTTCTTCAATCGCCACCGACCTCGGTTCCATACTGCACTTTGTAATAATCGCGATAGGCGCCGTTTCTCGTGTGGCTGATCCACTGCGCGTTTTCGCGGTACCAGTCGATCGTTTTCTTCAATCCCGTGTCCCACGTTTCGCGCGGCTGCCAACCTAGCTCGGATTCCACCCGCGCTGGATCGATCGCATAACGGCGGTCGTGTCCCGGACGATCTTTCACGAAACGAATCAACGATCGCGGCTTACCGAGCGCGTCGAGTAACGACTCCACCACTTCCAGGTTACGCCGCGGATTGCGCGCGCCGATGTTGTAAACACGACCGGACCGGCCCTTTTCGAGCGCAGCCAGAACCGCCCGACAATGATCTTCGACGTAGATCCAGTCGCGCACATTCAGACCGTCGCCGTACACCGGAATCTCCTGATCGTCGAGCGCGTTCGCAATCGCGAGCGGCAAAAACTTTTCGGGAAACTGGCGTGGTCCAAAGTTATTGCCGCAACGTGTGATCACTGTATCGAGTCCAAACGTGTGCTGGGCCGCACGTACGAGATGTTCCGCCGCCGCTTTGGAAGCTGCGTAAGGACTGTTTGGCGCAAACGGCGAATCCTCGGTAAAAAATGCATCGTCCTGTTCCGGCAAACTCCCCATCACTTCGTCAGTCGAGACTTGCACGAAGCGGCGCACGCCCTTTTGTCGCGCGGCGTCGAGCAGTGTTTGCGTGCCGAGGATATTGGTCCGTAGAAAGTCTTCAGCCGCTGCGATGCTGCGGTCCACGTGCGACTCGGCGGCGAAATTTACGATCGCGTCTGTTCCGGGTTCGAGTGCCTCGGCAACGGCTGCGGCGTCGGCAATGTCGCCGCGGACGAAACGATAGCGCGGATCGTCATCAACTCCGCGCAGGTTCTCGAGGTTACCGGCGTAAGTCAGAGCGTCGAAATTAACGATCCTTAAGGGCGCTGCGTCGTGCGTTTCCTTGAGCAAAAGGCGCACAAAAGCCGAGCCGATAAAGCCTGCACCGCCGGTTACAAAGATAGTTCGCATCTTGTACAAAAGTCTCGCCGATGGTCCCGAAGAAAAATGGACCACCTCAGTATACTTTTAAGTTCCCGAATACGCGTTATGCGATTGAGGGATAGGGCCAAAGGGAATTTTGACTAATTTTGTTGACATGCAAACGGACTTGTAATATAAGACTGCGCCTTCAAATCCAGAAGACGATCTTGCATGGATCAAGATTCGTAGTCACGCGTTGCAAACACGCTCGTTATTAAACCCTCGCTTTCCGCCTGTTCCGTTACGGTAGGTTCTTACAACCCCTTAAGGAGACTCCATCATGAGCAAGGCCCGATACTTCGTGAACTGTTTAGCGCTTATTGTGCTAACCCTCGCCACTACCTCGATTGCAAACGCACAGGCAACTCGCACCTGGGTGTCCGGCGTCGGCGACGACGCAAACCCGTGTAGCCGTACCGCTCCCTGTAAAACCTTCGCCGGAGCGATTTCGAAAACGGCCGCGAGCGGTGAAATCTCCGTACTGGATCCTGGTGGCTTTGGAGCCTTAACCATTACCAAAGCCATTACTCTTAATGGCGACGGCACGCTGGCCGCAATCCTTTCCTCCACAGTGACCGGCATCATCGTCAACGCCGGCGTGAACGACATAGTCTATATCCGCAACATTTCGATTAACGGCGCGGGTAACGGTCTTAACGGCATTCGCTACCTCGCGGGTAAAGCCCTGCACGTCGAGAACTGCACCATCACCGGAGTGGGCAACAATACGGCCGGAAACGGTCATGGCATCTTCGCCAACCTTAGTGCCAGCGGTCTCCTCTTTGTGAAAGACACAAATATTAAGAACTGCGCCGTCTCGGGAATCACCGCTCAAACGTCTGCCGGTTTCCTGGGTGGAACGCTCGACAACGTGCGACTCGAAGGACTACCAACGGGTCTCGTCATCGGCAACAACGCATTCGTCAGCGTGCGCAACTCCGTTATCAATTTCAACACCACCGCCGGCGTCAGCATCACCGGCAGCGGCTCACCAACCGGCAGTTTCGACAACTGCATGATCAATAACAACCCGACGGGTATTAACGTCGGCGCTACGGGCATCATGAATCTTTCGAGCTCAGTACTTGAAAGCAACACCACCGCGATTACCAGCGCGGCGCCCCAAGCCAACCTGCGCTCGTCCGGGAACAATCGGCTTCTCGGGAACGCCAGCGACGGAGCGACATTGACCGTCATATTGCAGAAGTAGGCCTGCGGAGACTGATTCCTTCAGGTGAAAGGATCGACATGATGACAACCCGAACCTTATTCACGGTTGGTGTGGTGCTGGTCATCTGTCTCGCGATCTTTGCCTCGGTTTCGAGCTCCAGTTCTTTGAGTTCAACTCCGACAGGCCGAAATACTGCTGCGACCTTAATTACCGCAGCCGAACGTCACAAAGATCGTTCAGCCAGAGCAGCACATGACGTGACGGGAAAAAGCAGTTTCCTCCGGAGCCTAATGCAACCGGCGGGTCTGCCCGGCACGAAACTCTTTAGCCTCCTCGCTCCGCAATCCCCGGGACCGGAAACAATCACCACCTACGCCGAAGACTGCACTACACCGAAAACCGACTTTAATTTCGGTGAGACGATCTGCGCCGTGGTGACGAACGCAACGGTGGGTGCGAATGAGCGACTAGTCTGGGGCCATACGGATGGATTCCTCGCTCGCGAAGTGTTCATTAACAGCGCGACGCTAACGGATCAGTTGCTGTTGACGCCCACTTCGATTCTCGGCGGCGAAACGGTGAATAACCGTGGCACGTGGAGAATCCGCAGTATCAATACTGACGGCGAGCCCGTAGCTGAAACCACTTTTACAATTCACGATCCAGAAACGGTGACGGGCGATCTCTCCGTTTATAAATTCATTGAAACCGGCGAGAGCAAGGTCAACGAAAACACCGACGTAAGTTTCGTGATCAGCGTCTCAAACTTCGGTCCCGACGCAGCCAGCAACGTCGAATTGGAAGACTTCACGCCGGCTGCGACCACGTTTGTTTCTTTAACGCAAACTTCGGGTCCGGCGTTTTCCTGTACCGATTCAAACTGCACGATCGCTTCGCTGGCGAGAGGCGCGCGAGCTAATTTCGTCGCCGTCTATCACACTAACGGTGTCTCAGCGGAAACTCTGACGAGCTACACGGCGACGGTTTCCAGCGAAACCGCAGAGTTGCGGCCGGCGGACAACTCAGCCTCAGGCGAATTCAGCATCATCGTGGCAGGCGCGCCACAAGCCTGCACGCTGGCCTGTCCGGACAACATCAACGCCACCGCTAACACCACCGTTAACGACCAACGCGGCGCCATCGTCTCGTTTGACGCAGCGACTCCGGAAGGCGATTGCGGCGCAATCGCTGCGACGCCTGCTTCGGGTTCGTTCTTCCCGGTCGGCACCACCACGGTCACGGTTAATTCAGGAACGGGCGGCGCAACCTGTAGCTTCACTGTTACGGTTGAAGACACCGGATTTGATCCGCCGACGATCAGTTGTCCCGCGAGCGTGGAAGTAAATGCCGGTCCAACCTGCGATGCCGTAGTCACGGTCGGCAATCCGACGACAACCGGTACCAACGTTACCGTGGTCGGCACGCGCAGCGACGGTAAGTCGCTGTACACCTGCGACGAGAATGGCGAGAACTGCACCCGCAAGACCACGGACGACCCGCTCTCGGCCGGTATCACGACGATCACCTGGACCGCTTATTCACACAGCAGTCCGGGACCGTTCGCAACGGCCGAAGACGAGGAGGCCGCGCGTACGGGCAGCGCGTCGTGTACGCAGATGATTACAGTGAATGACGTCACGCCGCCGGTAATTTCCGTGTCGCCGCAAACGATCGCGGCGGATGCGAGTTGCCAGGCTGTAGTGCCTGATTTCACGACCACGGCGCAGGTTTCCGATAACTGTGCGTGTTCGGGTTCAGACACCAGCGAAGCGTGCGCCGATCGTGTTCCGATTACAGTGACTCAGAGCCCGGCGCCGGGAACCCCAGTCGGACTCGGAACGCACACGATCACCTTGTCGGCGAACGACGGTTCGAGCAGTAACGGCGGTCTCGGCAATACCACAACCACGACGACAACCCTGACGGTTGCCGATCAAACCGATCCCGTCATCAGTTGTCCGACGGACATCGTGGTCGAACTGCCGCTGAACAGTTCCGACGTTTCAATGCCGGTTACTTATCCGGCAGCGACAGCGACGGACAACTGTTCGACCCCAACGATCACGTACAGTCACGAATCCGGATCGACTTTCCCGGTCGGAACTACGACGGTCACGGCTACCGCGACCGACGCAGCCGGAAACGACAGTACGTGCACTTTCAACGTCACTGTGCGCTATAACTTCACTGGCTTCTTCTCGCCGGTCAGCAATCCACCCACGCTTAACGCGGTGAACGCCGGCCGGGCGATTCCAGTCAAGTTCAGCCTCAGCGGCAACAAGGGTCTGAACATTTTTGCTCCAAATAATCCGTACTCCGTGTCGTTTAACTGCGACACGAATGATCCAGGCGTCGACGTATCGGAGACCCTCACTGCCGGTGGAAGCAGTTTGAGTTTCAGCGGCGACCTTTACACCTACGTCTGGAAAACTGAGAGTTCGTGGGCTGGGACTTGTCGTCAACTTGTCATTACGTTGAACGACGGGACTGTTCATACCGCGAACTTCAAATTCAAATAGGCCTGGCTGGACCAGCAGCACGAACAACGACAAGTTTGTGCTGCTGGTCTTAAACCTCAAACAAGGGTTTGTTTGTTGATGAGACTCCCCCAACCCTTCAACCACTAAAGGAGAGATTAGAAATGATTAAGTTTTACCCCACCATCAAGGCGTTGTTAGTGACCTCTTTTATCCTCGCCCTGGCGACAGCCGCCCAAGCTCAAGCTACACGCACCTGGGTATCCGGTGTTGGCGACGACGTTAATCCGTGCAGCCGCACTGCCCCCTGCAAAACCTTCGCGGGTGCGATCTCCAAAACCGCCAAGGATGGAGAAATCAGCGTTCTTGATCCAGGTGGATATGGCGCGGTAACCATCACCAAGTCGATCTACATCAATGGAACCCACGGTGCCGGCTATGGCTCGATCATCGCCTCGTTGGTAAACGGCATCAACATCAACATCACGGATCCCGCTGACGTCCGGAAAGCGGTTCGTTTGCGTGCGCTTGATATCAACGGCATCTCGACTGGTATCAACGGCATTAACATCCTCGCCGCGAATAACGTATTTGTCGAAGACTCCGTGATCGATGGTTTCACCGGCGACGGAATAAACTCCGGCATGGGCATCAGAATGAATCTTAGCGGCAGCTGTAGCTTGTTTGTCAGTGACACGATGATTCATAAGACCGTCAAGGGCATCAGAGCTAATTCGACCGCGGGTTTCGCCGTTGCCAACATCCGTAACTCGAACATCGAAAACAATACGACCGGCGTTGAAGCAGCGACCGGCGGTTTCGTCACCGTGGCCGATAGCCGCATTGCTTCGAACGCTACGAACGGTGTTCAGACCAGCGCTTCAGGCTCTCAGATGAACATCAGAGACTCTGTATTGTCCAACAATGGAACGGCCATCAACGCCGCGGCCGGTTCATCCGTTCGCTCGTTGAGCAACCTGTTGTTGAACAACACGACCGGTTTCGGCGGCACGACTGCCGTCATCCAAACCGACGGCCAAAACAGGAATGCCGGTAACGGCACTCCGGGTGCTCCGGGCGGAGGGCTCGTCACAATTCACTAACCCAGGTCCCCTCTCGGGTTTTCGATTCCCCGCGTGCCTTCGTCCGAGGCAGGCGGGGAATTTCGTGTGCGGGGAATTTTCTTTAATGCGTATAATCCGAGGCTGTAGACTCTAACCGAATGAAGCCGATCATCAAGGCTGCCAACGTTGCCAAGCAGTATCAACTCGGTTCCAGCCAGAATTCATTTGTCACCTTGCGCGACACGTTGTCGGAAGTGGTGCGCGCGCCGCTGAAACGATTCCGGGCCAATCAGAAGGCGGAAACCGTGATGGCGCTGCGCGACGTTAGTTTCGAAGTCGCCGCCGGTGAAGTGCTCGGCATCATCGGTCGCAACGGCGCGGGCAAATCGACGTTGTTGAAAATCCTGGCGCGGATTACCGAACCGTCCGCTGGAAAGATCGAGCTTTACGGGCGCGTCGTGAGTCTGCTCGAAGTCGGCACGGGTTTTCATCCGGAGTTAACGGGACAGGAAAACATCTACTTGAACGGCGCGATTATGGGTATGTCGCGCGCGGAGATTCGCCGGAAGTTTGACGAGATAGTCGCTTTTTCCGAGATCGAGGAATTTATTGACACGCCCGTCAAACGCTACTCGAGCGGGATGTATCTACGACTGGCGTTTGCCGTTGCCGCGCATCTGGATCCCGAGATTCTGCTCGTCGATGAAGTGCTCGCGGTGGGCGATGCACGTTTTCAGCGGAAGTGTCTCGACAAAATGGAGAACGTTCATGAGTCGGGACGGACGGTTGTTTTTGTATCCCACAACATGCCGGCCGTGACGCGGCTTTGCCCGCGGACGATTCTGCTGGAAAATGGGACCGTCGCGTTTGATGGGCCATCCCACGAGGCCGTGCATCTATATCTCGGCTCCGGCAGCGGAACGAATGCCGCGCGGGAATGGAAGCACCTCGCTGAAGCGCCCGGGAACGAGATCGTGCGACTCTGCGCCGTGCGCGTGCGCTCTGAGGATGGCGAACTCTGTGAAACGATCGACATTCGCTCCACGGTGGGCGTCGAGATGGAGTTTGAAGTTTTGAAAGGCGGACACGTGCTGGCGCCGACTTTTCAGTTCATCAATCTGGAAGGTGTTTGTGTTTTCACCGCGATCGATCACGACAGTGAATGGCTCCGCCGCGCCCGACCCGAAGGCCGGTTTGTAAGCACGGCGTGGATTCCGGGTAACTTTTTTAGCGAAGGCACGCTGATCGTCGGCGCGTCGATCGCAACGTTCGAACCGGCGCGGGTGCATTTCCGCGAACGTGATATTGTTGCCTTTCACGTGATCGATAGTCTCGAAGGAAACGCCGCGCGCGGAGACTACGCCGGCCCAATGCCCGGCATCGTGCGCCCGCTGTTGAACTGGACTTCGGAGTTTGTGTCGCGGGAACTAAGTAACAGGAGTACGTTTTGAGTTCAGCCTTTAGGCTGCTGCCCGGCGCGGCAAGCTAAAGCTTGAACTCAAAACGCGACGCGAGAGCTCATATCATGAAGGTTGTGATTCTGGCCGGCGGACTCGGAACGCGTCTGACCGAAGAAACAGAGTTGAAGCCGAAGCCGATGGTCGAGATCGGTGGCCGCCCGATTCTCTGGCACATCATGAAGCACTATGCGCACCACGACTTCAAGGAGTTTTTTATCGCGCTCGGTTATCGCGGCGAGCTCGTGAAGCGCTTCTTCATCGACTACTGCTCACTCAGCGGCAGCATGACTATTGATTTATCTCAGGGCGTCGTAAACGACCACCAGAACGACTGCGAAGACTGGCTGGTCCACCTCAAAGACACCGGCATCGAAACGAACACCGGCGGCCGCGTGAAACGCTTGCAGCAGTGGTTTTCCGAGGGAACGTTTATGCTGACTTACGGCGACGGCGTCAGTAATGTTGATTTGCGCAAGCTGCTGGCGTTTCATCGCGAGCACGGACGCGTCGCGACGGTGACGGCCGTGAGGCCACCCGCACGCTTTGGCGGTTTGATCTTTGACGGCGACCTGGTGACGGAGTTTACGGAGAAGCCGCAAATCGGCGAAGGCTGGATCAATGGCGGCTTCATGGTGTTTGAGCCAAAAGTTTTCGACTACCTGGAAGGCGACGAAAGCAGTCTCGAAGCAGACGGGCTCGAAAAGCTCGCCGCTGACAAACAGCTCGTGGCGTTCCGTCACGAAGAGTTCTGGCAGTGCATGGACACGATGCGCGAAGTGAGACTGCTCGAGAGTCTGTGGCGCACGAGCCCGCCGTGGAAAACATGGACGTAGAGATAAAACCGAACCAGCAGTTTTGGCAGGACCGGCCCACGCTCGTGACCGGCGCTACCGGACTACTCGGCGGCTGGCTCGTCCGACAACTGCTTGCGGCCGAAGCCGACGTCGTTTGTGTCGTGCGTGATTGGGTGCCGCAGAGTGAATTCGTGCGCGCGCGTTTGCTCGATCGCGTGAAGGTCGTAAATGGCGATGTGCGCAGTCAGTCGCTGATGGAACGCACGCTCGGCGAGTATGAGATCGACACCGTCATCCATCTCGCCGCCCAAACCATCGTCGGCATCGCGAATCGGAATCCCGTCTCCACTTTCAAAACAAACATCGGCGGCACCTGGTCGCTGCTCGAAGCGTGCCGCCGCAGTCCCACCGTGAAACAGATCGTCGTGGCCTCGTCAGACAAAGCATACGGCGAGCACAAACAGCTTCCGTACGACGAAGACGCGCCGCTGATGGGCCGCCATCCTTACGACGTGAGTAAGTCGTGCGCCGATCTGATCGCGCAATCGTACGCGGCGACCTACAACCTTCCGGTCGCCATCACGCGTTGCGGAAACTTTTATGGCGGCGGCGATCTCAACTGGAACCGCATCGTTCCGGGAACGATTCGATCGGTGCTGCGCGGACAACGACCGGTGATTCGTTCGGACGGCAACTTTGTGCGCGATTACTTGTACGTCGAGGATGGCGCGGCCGCAAACTTAAGCCTCGCCGAGCGACTGGCCGCCGATAAAAGTCTAATCGGTCACGCCTTTAACTTTTCCAACGAGAGTCAAATCACTGTGTCGGAGCTGGTCGATCGGATTCTGAAGTTGATGAACTCTGACCTCCAGCCGGACGTGCGCAACGAAGCCGTGAACGAGATTCGCGAACAATACCTAAGCGCTCGTAAAGCACGCGAAGTCCTCGGCTGGAAGCCGCTCTTCACCCTCGACGAAGGCTTGCGCGGAACCATTGATTGGTACCGAGAGTTTTTGGGAGCAGGGGTGTGATGACCGCGAACCAGCCGACTGCCTGCCGGTCGTGCGGGTACACCGAACTGCAAAACGTTCTATCTCTCGGGCGCACGCCGCTCGCGAACGCACTCCTAAGAGAAGAACAGCTCGGGCAGACCGAAGAGACCTATCCACTCGACCTCGCATTTTGTGCGCGCTGCTCACTCATGCAGCTCACCGAAACCGTTCCGCCGGAACGACTCTTTCGCGACTACGTCTATCTCTCTTCGTTTTCCGACACGATGCTCCGCCACGCAGAAGCTCTATCGACTGCTTTAATCGGCTCGAACAATCTCGATGCGACAAGCCTTGTTGTCGAAGTCGCCAGCAACGACGGCTATCTCCTACAGTATTACCAACGCGCGGGCGTGCCGGTGCTCGGCATCGAACCGGCGACTAACATCGCTCAAATCGCAGAGCAGCGCGGAATTCGCACCGTCTGCGATTTCTTCAACGAACAAGTCGCGACACAACTGTGCGCAGAAGGCCGGCGCGCTGACGTGATTCACGCGCACAACGTCCTGGCTCACGTTCCGGATCCCAACGGCTTCGTGCGCGGTCTTCGTCAACTGCTCAAGCCGGGCGGCGTGATCGTGGTCGAAGTGCCCTACGTGAAAGACATGATCGACCGCTGCGAGTTTGATACTGTCTACCACGAACACCTGAGCTACTTCTCGTTAACAGCTCTCAACGCGCTGTTCACCCGCAACGGCTTAACGATTCAAAAGGTCGAAAGACTTTCGATTCACGGCGGCG
>DASUOZ010000164.1:0-4713 GCA_036276375.1 Pyrinomonadaceae bacterium
GCTCGCAGCGCGTTTAAAGCTAACCGTGATTCTAAGGAAACGCCCGTTAGCAACCGACGGATCGCCGCCGTTCGTGACGATCTCGTTTGGTCCGAACGTCGTGCCGTTTGTGCTGCTCGCGACTGAAACAGTCAACGACGCATCACCGCAGACGCGCGCTGTCCAACCAATTCGGCCCCATTCCGCGCCGACGATATTACTGTCGAAAACGGTGGACCACGTTCCCGTAGTCGGCACGCCGGACAGTGTGCTGCCCGTCATGTCGCTGTAGTTGTACAGACTCCCGCCGAGGTTGATCGTAGTGAAATCGACCGCGCCCACGCGCGTGACCCCGTCGGGTCCCAGCGGGCCGGCGTTGGGATTGATGCGCGAAACAGTGCGACTGTTGTGGTTCGTCGCCCAGATCTTGCCCGCGCCGTCAACCGCCACACCGGTTGGGCCACTCTGCACCGCTATCGTCCCGACGTAAGTGCCGTCGTTCTTCAGGTGTCCGACCGTGCTGCGGTTCAGCGAGTGCGCGACCCAAACGTGATCGTTGCGATCGACGACGCAGCCCTGCGCAAACGCATCGCCCTGACTGAAAGTGCCGAGCAACGTACCGTTCGGCGCGAACTTGCGAATTTGTCCGTTACCGAACGTTGTGTTCCAGACGTTGCCGCCGCTGTCGATACACAAGCCATAACTCGGGTGATTGAAGCCGGTCCAATTGCCGCCGTTGGGACCAGTCAATGGTTTGCTGGTGTCCCAACGCAGCATCGGATTTGACGACCAGATCACGCCTGCCTTATCGATCAAACCGCCGTAGCCGCCGAACCCAACCGTCGGCTCGGCGCGTTTGATCTGGCCGGTGATGCCGTCAAGCAAATCGAAGCGGCGGCCGCTGGTGCCGCTAACCCAAACGTCGTTGTCTTTGTTGACGGAGACGTGGCGCGTGCCGAACGAGTTGACCTTCGTGTAATGGATGATGCACTCGTCGGCGGCCGTCGTAACACCGCCGTTGGTGTTAGCGCCGCCCGCATTGGTCCACGCGCGAACGTCGCCGAAACCGGTTGACGTGTCGATGAGCCCGTTGCCGTTGCGGTCGACGCACTGGCCGTTTTCGGCGAGGCCGATGTGGACCACGCTGTTGCCGGCGCGATTAGTCGCCCAGACGCTTCCGTTGAGATCGACCGTTGTACGCGACGGGTCCTTCGGTTGCCCGCTCGGCGACGTGAAGTATTCACCGAGGACCTGACCCGTCGTGGTGTCGATCTTGACGATCGTGCCCTTGGACGATACCGCGACCCACAGGAAGTCGAATTCACGTGCGCGCTGGTCGAGTTGTAATTGATTCGCGATGTCGTGAACGACGTTGAAGGTGGTTCCCTGATCGAAGTCGGCGTCGAGCGTGTAAGTGCGCTCGGCGAACGGTTTCGGTTGGACGACGATGGTCAACTCGTCGCTCGCGCTGAGCTTCGAGTCAGACGCGGTCAAACGTAGGACGTAAGTACCCGGCACCGTGAAGATCGCGATCGCGTTGAGCAGGGTCGAGTCAGGAAACACGACCGGTCCCGGACCACTCACAAAACTCCAGAACGTCTCGAGCGTAGAACCGCGCGGCAGACCGTCGTCAGTCGCCGTGCCGTTGAGTTGCGCGCTTCCCGGCAACGTGATCTCCTGATCGGGACCCGCGTTGACGATCGGCGGTTGATTCAGGAGCACCGTCACCTGCATCTCGTCGAAGACGGTGAATTCGCTATCGGTGGCGGTGAGTCGCAAGGTGTAAAGACCGGGCGTGGTGAATGAAGCAGTTGTGGCTGCCGCGTTTGGATTGGCAAAAACGACCGGGCCCGGTCCACTGACAACACTCCAGGTAGAAGTCACCGTGCTGCCTTGCGGCATGCCATCGTCGGTGATCACGCCTTTGAGCACTGCCGGATCGGGAAGCTCGATCGTCTGATCCGGTCCGGCGTCGACTGTCGGTGGCTGATTATTCGGCACCACCGTAACCGTCATCGTATCGCTGCCGCTCAACTGTCCGTCGGATGCGGTGAGTTTCAGGACGTATTCACCCGGCGTGGTGAACGTCGCGGTGCTGATTGCTTTGGTCGGATCACTAAACACAACGGGACCAGGACCACTGACCACGGTCCATGCCAGTTGCAACGTGCTGCCTTGCGGCAAACCGTCGTCGCTGGCAGTGCCGTTGAGACTGACTGAGTTTGCCGGTAGCGTGATGGATTGATCGCCACCCGCATCGACGATTGGCGGACGATTCACGGGCGGTGGCGGAATGTCGCTCTCGGTGATCTGCAGCACGCCATTTCCGTTTACAAACAGGTAGTTGCAGGAGACGGTGCCGCGCACGCGGCCAGTGCCTTCGATCGTGATCGTTCCCTGCGGCGCGCGCACGATGCCGTAGAGCACTGCACTGCCGGTGACTTTCAATGCGTCTGCCGGATCGGAGAGTGGTGTCGCAATCTTCAGCAGCAGGCGCTTCGGATTGTCGGCAGCGCCAAGCGTCGAGCCGCTGAGAGTGACGCGGTTCTTTACGTTGAGCACGATTGGACCAGCTAAACGAAGTTCGCTGCTGCCCGTGAGCGTCAGTTCTTCGAGGTTGTAGATAGTTGCGGTTTCCGAGCCGGCATCGCCAAAGACGAGCACGTTTCGACCGCTGACGTTGAACGTTCCGTACGTGCCGGGCGGCACGACAACAGTGCCTGCATTGCCGGAAATCGAGAGATTGCGCAGCGTCGCGGGATCGCCGATCTGTCCGCCTGAATTACTAATCGACACGTCGCGCGTACCCGCGGGCGCCGGCGGCGCAAGAACATTCTCCAACTCGATTGGGTTCGTGCGCGCGACGACGTGGCGCAACTGCGCGCTGCCTTTGATTGTGATCGTGTAGTTGGAAGGCTCAGGATTCTCAGTGCCGACGAGCGTGCCGCCATACGACGCCGGTTGACTGTGCAACACGGCCGGCGTACCGGGCACGAGCAGATCCGTCGTGATCGTGTCAGTGCCGTCGAGCGTGACGTCTTCCGGCAGCAACTGCCAGAGCGAACCTTCAACACGGCCGCTATTGAGCAAAGTCACACTGTGCCGCACGACGGCGAGCTTGTCGTGCAACTGCTTGACCGGCGGAACCGGGTTGACTCCCGAAGGCGCAAATGCCACCTGCTTGAACTCAGCGGCCGACGCGAGATCCGAACCAACAAACTCAATACCGTTCCAACGCAAGCGCTTGATGACGCCCGGTGACTGTTGCGTCACCAGAATGTCGCCGATCACGCCCGCAAACGCGCCATCACTTGCACCCCAAAGCTTTCGCGCCGAAGAATCGACGGCGAAGAAGTTTTCCTGGGCGGGAACGATGTCTATATCGTGCGGTTGAACGCCGAGTGACAACGACGTCGTCTGGCCCAGTGCATCGATCGCGTAAACGGCGGAAAGATCTTTCGCGCCCGCGAGAATTTTTCCTGACCACGGTCCATAACGATCCGGATCCTCCGGCACTGTGGTCACGCCGGACAAACGCGTGCTGAGGTTCGCCAACCTCGTCGCTTCAGCGTTGCCATTGACGCGCCACACGCCGCCGATGTCGGTGACAACGATCAGATCGCCGCCAAACACACCAGTTCGATCGAGATACAAACCCGTGATGCCGTTCTCGTTCGGCAACGTGACCCAGGGATTCTGGACCGTCGCTCCCGAAGCATTGAGCCGCGCGATCGCGCCGGGCACACCGGTGGTCGTGAACACTTCACCCGCGACGAATCCGCCGCGGCTCAGTCCCTGCCCTTCATCGCGCGCTGTGGCGATGAGAATGTCGCCCGTAAGCCCGGCGACGTTGGAGAATGCGGAGCGCGTGCCGTCTGCGGCGAGCGCTTCGAAATTGTGTGGCTGCCCGCCGGGATTGTTCGCCGACAGCAACAACTTGCGGCTCGAGTGGTGATAGTCGAGGCCGGCGTAGTCTTTGAACTCGGCCGAAACCGGCGTGAGGACCACGTTCCAGTCGTCCTGCGGTGCGAAGGTGTTGTGAAGGAACGCCACCACGCTCTGCTCGACGAGCGCCAGCGTGCTCATCACGTGACGCGCCGCTCCTCCTGCACGCGCGGGTGCACTGCTGATCGCGGCGACGACCGGGGAAGAGTGCGACGGCGTGGCCATGGCCGGTGGAGTTATCGCTTGGACGCAGAGACATACGATCAAGAAGCGCGTGATAGCGGTGCGAAACATGGAGGTGGTCCTTTCTCGTAATCGGGTCGATCCGGGGTCCTAGAAGTTGAGAACTAAAGTGCCGCTCAGTTGCGAGGGATTCTCTGCGCCGGCGGAAATGTTGATAGTTGCGGTGCCGCTGGTGACGCCGGCGAATTCACCGGCGCCGCTCTGAATCGAAACCTCGACGGAGGAAGCAGAAGCGAGTGTGCCGTTTTCGCTTAACGTGAGCGTACCGCCCGTAACTGTGCCGCTTAGCGCACCGCGTTCGCTCGATGAAGCGTCGGCGTTGGCCGGCAGTACGGTTAAGGACAGGTTTCCGCCGGTAACGTTCGTTTCCGATCGAACGAGCGTGAGCTTGACCATTCCGGGCAGATCGCCGGCGGCGGTCAGGTTGAGGGCGATTCCTTCGGCTTCAGGCGCGGCGGTTTGCGATCCACTCACGGTGTCGTTGTAAGTTGCCGCCGGATTCACGGCGCCAAGTGTCACGACGGCCGCCAATAGTAGAAACGGGAA
>DASUOZ010000165.1:0-5858 GCA_036276375.1 Pyrinomonadaceae bacterium
AGTGAAAGGGCAAGGTGAACGTCCTCCGCGAAAAGCTCCGAGAACGCACTAAGCTCCGCCAGGGGTAACTGGTCCAATTCCTTCCCCAGTTCAATCGCGCGCCTGACAATCCTGCCGACCAGTTCGTGTGCGTCTCTAAAAGGCATGCCTTTGCGCACGAGATAATCAGCGAGCTCGGTCGCGTTCATGTAACCACTGCCGGCGGCGGTGCGCGCGCGATCCCGGTTGACACTAATGTTGCGCATGACGGTGCCCGCCACCTGCAAACACGACGTCACTGTATCGCAAGCGTCAAACACCGCTTCCTTGTCTTCCTGCATGTCTTTGTTGTAAGCGAGCGGCAGGCCCTTTAGCATCGTCAATGTGCCCAGCAGATCGCCGAACACACGGCCCGCTTTACCGCGCACCAACTCCATCGAGTCAGGGTTCTTCTTCTGCGGCATCAAACTCGATCCGGTGGCGATCGCGTCACCGAGTTCGAAGAAACCAAACTCGGTCGTGGCGTAAAGGATCACGTCCTCGGCGAGACGCGACAGGTGGACCATCAGCAGCGAACAGTCGCCGAGGAAGTCGACGCAAAAATCGCGATCGCTGACCGCGTCGAGACTGTTGCGCGATACGGCTTCGAACCCGAGGGACTGTGCCAAAGCCTCACGGTCGATCGGGAATGAAGTTCCCGCGAGCGCAGCCGAACCCAGCGGCAATACGTTAACGCGCCGGCGCGTTTCCGCCAGACGCTCGCGATCGCGTGCGAGCATTTCGAAGTAAGCCAAACACCAGTGGGCCAAGAGCACCGGCTGCGCGCGCTGCAAGTGTGTGTAGCCGGGAATCACCACCTCGCGATTGGTTTCCGCAAACTCCACGAGCGCCGCCTGGACCTCGCGCACCAATCCGCTTAGATCGTCGAGCGCCTCACGCATCCACAACCTAAAATCCGTGGCCACCTGATCGTTGCGACTGCGCCCCGTGTGCAACTTGCGACCCACTTCGCCAACTCGTTCTACCAACCGCGACTCAACAAAGGAGTGAACATCCTCTGCGCTTGATCCTTGGTCGACGCCGCTCTGGGCTATCGACTCCAATCCACTTCTAATGGCGCTCGCCTCGGCGGGACTCACGACGCCTGCGCGCTCCAACGCCCCACACCACGCAATACTCGCCCGAACATCGACCTCGAACAGCCGCCGATCAAAGCGAAACGAATTGTTGAACTCCGCAAAGCCCGGATCGGACTTGCCGCTGAAACGACCACCCCAAAGATTTTTCTCACTCATAGTTTGACCCTGCACAACTGACGTGGTAGTTTATGCATCTATGCGATGTTTATGCAAGTTCTATGAATAAACGAGAGCGGCAACAAAAGATTTTGAGCCTTATCCAGGTCAAGCCCATCGGCACGCAGGAAGACTTGCGCATGCTGCTTGAGCGAGCGGGCGTCGCCGCCACGCAGTCGAGCGTGTCGCGCGACCTGGAAGAGCTCGGCGTCGTCAAACAGCACGGCCATTACACGTTGCCGCGTGCAAACGGCGCCTCCGCCCGCGGACTGCTGAGTTTAGACCAGTCGGGCGACAGTTTAGTAGTCGCACGCACTCTGCCGGGGCTCGCTTCGGCAGTCGCGGTGGAGATCGACGCCGCCGCGTTAGAGGAAGTCGTCGGCACGATTGCCGGCGAAGACACGATTTTTATCGCCGTGCGCGACGCGAAAGCACAACGGCCAACTATCAAGCAGATCTGGGACCTCTTTAAGTGATGAATATCAAGAAAATAGTCCTCGCCTACTCGGGCGGACTCGACACGTCAGTGATGCTTCGCTGGCTGAAGGAGCATTACCACTGTGAAGTTGTTTGCTTCTGCGCCGACGTGGGCCAGGGCGCGGAGCTGTCGGGTCTGGAAGCGAAGGCGCAGGCGACGGGCGCGTCGAAACTCTACGTCGAAGATCTGCGCGAGGAGTTTGTGCGTGACTACGTCTGGACTGCGGTCAAAGCAAACGCGGTGTACGAAGGCGTCTATCTGATGGGCACATCGCTGGCGCGCCCTGTCATCGCCAAACGCCAGATCGAAATTGCCAGGCAGGAAGGCGCCGATGCTGTGGCTCATGGCGCCACCGGCAAAGGCAACGACCAGGTTCGGTTCGAGCTCACGTACTACGCGCTGCAACCGGACATCAAGGTCATCGCGCCGTGGCGCGAATGGGAGTTCAAAGGTCGCGCGGATCTAATGGCGTATGCGAAACAGCACGACATTCCCGTTACCGCAACCGCGGAGAAACCGTATTCCACCGACGCGAACCTGATGCACGTCTCTTACGAAGGCGGCATTCTCGAAGATCCGTGGGCCGAACCGCCGGAGGATATTTTTCAACTGACACGCTCGCCGGAAAACGCGCGCGCCGAGGCGCAGTACGTCGAGATCGCTTTCGACAAAGGCGAGCCGGTGGCGATCGACGGCCGCAAGCTCGATCCCGTCACGCTGCTCGAGACGCTGAACAAACTCGGCGGCGAACACGGCATCGGCCGCGTCGATCTCGTCGAGAACCGTTTCGTCGGCATGAAGTCGCGCGGCGTTTATGAGACACCGGGCGTCACGATCCTGCACGCGGCGCATCGCGCGCTCGAGTCGCTCACGTTGGACCGCGAAGTCGTTCACTTGCGTGATTCGCTCGGCGTGAAGTTTGCCGAATGCATCTATTACGGTTTCTGGTTCGCGCCGGAGTTCAAACTGCTGCGCAACATGATCGAAGAGACGCAAACCACGGTTACGGGCGACGTTCGTTTGAAGCTGTTTCGCGGCAACGCGATCGTGGTGGGACGCCGTTCGCCACACTCGCTCTACGACGAACGGGTTGCGACGTTCGAAGCCGATACGGTTTACAACCAGCGCGATGCCGAAGGTTTTATCAAGCTAAACGCGCTGCGGCTGCGGTTGGGAGGAAACAGATGACAGAAATCCATCCAGAGATTTCGCCGATTAATGTTATCGACGTCGACAAGATCGGATCCGCGACGTCGCCACTGGGACTAACCAAAACCGTCGCGCTGGTTTCGTCGTGTGATTCGCCGCGCGCCGGCGACGTCGTCGTAGTGCGCGCGCTGACTGACAGCGCCACGTACAACATGCTCGAGCTGCCGAGCGGACGGCTCGCGAAGATTAATCCCGGCGATCTGTTACTCGGCGTGCTGGGCCGCCGCCGCGCGTTGAAAGGCTTCGTCGGCGACGTTCCGCAGACCGTAAAAAGCGGGGATCAGTTACATCTCTTGAACATGGGCGGCGTGATTGGCCGTTGCACCGGACATCATTCGAGTTTGAGTGATGCGATCGAGTTGGAAATCATCGGGTTGGCGTGCGATGAAGACGGCCAGGTGCTGAACATTGCTGATGCGTGTCTGCCGTCGCGCACTCGACTCGGCGAGACCGCGCCGATCGTGATGATTGCGGGCACGAGTATGAACAGCGGCAAGACTGTCGCGGCTACCGAGCTGATCAAGCAGGCCACGCGCGCGGGGTTGAAAGTCGCGGCCGGAAAGCTTTCGGGAGTCGCTTGTTTACGCGACACGTTGAATATGGCGGACCACGGCGCGATCGCGACCGCGAGTTTTCTCGACTGTGGCTTGCCGTCGACAGTTGACGTCGAGGATCTCGCGCCGACGGCGAAAGCCATCATCGCAAAACTCAACGATGTGAGTCCCGATCTGATCGTGATCGAGTTGGGTGATGGAATTTTAGGCGGCTATTCCGTCGATACGATTTTCGCCGACTTGGAGCTGCTGGAAGCGACCGCCGCGCTGGTGTTCTGTGCGTCTGATTACGTGGGCGCGTGGGGCGGAATCGAACTGCTGCGGCGGCGCGGCGTGGGAGTCGACGTGATCTCCGGTTCAGTAACCGATTCGCGCATGGGTGAAGATTACATCAAGGACCAGTTTCAGGTGCCGGCGGCGAACGCGCGACGTGAAGGCGCGGCGCTATTCGATGTGGTGATGGAGAAAGTTAAAGAGCAATCCACAGATTACGAAGAGCGTTCTGAGTCAGTTGTGGCTTCTGTGTAATCCGTCGATGGGATAACGATGGCCTTAGCACAAGACAAAATCAAAGTCGGAATCTTCGGCGGCTCAGGTTACGGCGGCTCAGAGCTGCTCCGGATTCTCTTGTTTCATCCGAACGTCGAGATCGTGTTCGTCACGGCGAACGAGCACGCCGGAAAACCCGTCGGCGAGGTCCACCGAAATCTTCTCGGTCTCACTGATCTCAGCTTCATCAAAGCACCCGAAGAACCCGCGGCGCTCAGCAATGTTGACTGCGTTTTCTTCGCGCTTCCGCACGGCCAGGCCATGTCGATCGTCCCAAGCCTGCGGTCGTCAATCAAAGCAATTGATCTTTCGGGCGACTTCCGCTTGCAGGACGAATCCCTATTCCAAAAACACTACAAACTGTCGCACACATCGATGGATGCGCAACGCGACTTTGTCTACGGCTTGACTGAAACAAACCGTGAGGCGATCCGCAACGCGCGGCTGATCGCGAACCCCGGTTGTTTTGCGACCGCGACGTTACTTGGCCTGGCGCCGCTCGTCGCGAATGGATTGTTGAATGGCCGCGTGGTCGTTGACGCCAAGACCGGATCGTCCGGATCGGGCGCAAAGGCCGCGGCAAACACGCATCATCCGCAGCGAATGAATTCGTTCTACGCGTACAAGCCGTTCACGCATCAACACGTGCCTGAGATCGAACAGGAGCTCAGTCACGTCGGCGATTGGACCAACGAACTCGTCTTCATGACGCACTCGCTGCCGGTGTCGCGGGGCATCTTTGCCTCAATCTACGTTGAGACCAAACGCGAGCTAAGCCAATCCGACCTTCACCAACTCTTCGCCGGCTACTATTCCGGCTCCTTCTTCGTTCGTCTCGTCGACGGATCGCCGGATATCAATTGGGTGAAGACGACGAACTTCTGCGATATCGGTTTCGCGGCGCGCGGCAAGCAGGTGGTTGTGTTTTCCGCGATCGACAACCTCGTGAAAGGCGCTGCCGGACAGGCGGTGCAGAACATGAACCTGATGTTTGGGTTGGAAGAGACGACCGGGTTGGTGTTTGCAGGATCAAATCCATGATGACGGCGCTTTTACCTGAGGTAGTCGCCAGCGAGGAAAAGTTTCAGCTTGCGACGTACAAGAAGATGCAGATCGCTGCCGAGCGCGGCGAGGGCGTCTGGATCTACACCAGCAACGGCGAGAAGTATCTCGATCTTTACGGCGGGCATGCGGTCGCCGGCACCGGACATTGTCATCCGCACGTTGTGCAGGCGCTTCGCGCGCAGGCCGAGCGGTTGTTGTTCTACTCGAATCTGGTCTATTCGAGCACTCGAGCGCGCGCCGCGGAGAAGCTTGTGTCGTTGGCGCCGGCGTCGCTGACAAAAGCGTTCTTCTGCAACTCCGGCACCGAGGCAAACGAGAACGCAATGCGCATGGCGCGCATGGCGACCGGGCGCGAGCAGATCATCACGTTTGCGGGTGGCTTTCACGGCCGCACCGCCGACGCGATCAGTGCGACGTTTCTCGGGAAGTATCGCGAGCTCGGCAAGCCGAATGTGCCGGGCCATTTGCAGGCGGAATTCGGCGACATCGCATCGGTGCGCGCGCTTGCGGATGAGACAGTGGCGGCGATCATGCTCGAGCCGATTCAGTCGATGGCGGGTGTGCGTGCGGCTGAGCCGGCGTTTTACCGCGCGCTGCGCGAGCTGTGTGATGAGCGTGGCATCGTGTTGATTTACGACGAAGTGCAGACGGGTGTGGGCCGCACGGGTGAATGGTTCTTCGCCGGCAGTGAAGCGGGTGATGGAGTTGTGCCTGACGTGATTACCCTCG
>DASUOZ010000166.1:0-6547 GCA_036276375.1 Pyrinomonadaceae bacterium
GGAAACGAGTGTTCGTGCCTCGTCAGCCATCAATCCTTTTGCCCGTCGCAACTCGTGCAAGAGCGCAACCATTTTCTCGAAGTCGCCCGCGCGGCGGTGATTGATGATGGCGACGCCGCCGAGGTCCAAATTATTGTCGCGTGCGTGCCCGCGTATGGTCTCCTCCTCGCCTAACAACGTAATGCGTGCAATGCGTTGGTTCACGCAGTGCGCCGCGGCTACAACTGTGCGGGGATCGTTTCCTTCGGGAAGTAGGATATGTTGAGGTCTGGAAGCAGCGCGTTGGCGAATTCGGTCGAGAATGTCCATGTGTAATCTGTATAATCCGTGACATGTCAGAAGTAAAGCTGCGAAGCCGCATGAAAAACCTGCTGTTGTTCGTCCCGAACCTGTTGCTGCTCAGCGCGCGTTTGATGGTTGACCCGCGGGTGCCGGCGACGGAAAGAGTTTTGGTTGCGGGCGCAATTCTCTATGCCGTCATTCCGTTTGATTTCCTTCCCGACATGCTGCCGTTCGTGGGCCAGGTTGACGATGCCTACCTGATTGCCATCTCGCTGCTGCGACTGATGACGGTGACCGATCCGGTCGTGGTGCGACAACACTGGCGCGGTGGCGGTGATGTAGTGGAGCTCGTTGGTTCGACTGCCCTGGTTGCGAAGAAATTTTTGCCGGCACGAATCAGACGGGTACTGACCGCACAGGTCGAGGTGCGGCGGCCAGTGCCAAGCCGGATGAATGAATCACGCGGCGAGCGTCCAATCGATCACACCGTCAACAGCGTTCGCCAGCCCACGAACTACTAACGGATTGCTCGACTTGAGCGCCCAGTAGCGAATCTGTTCGGGCAAACTGTCGGGACCCGTCTCATCAAACGCCACCAGGGCAGAGTTCAACGAAGGCGACTCCGCGATCACAAACCACTCGCGCGCAAGACGAAAGTCGTGATTGAGCGTGATCAGTCTGATGTTTGGATGTCGCGGCGGTCGCCAGTCGTCCTGTCCAAAGAGGTATACAGTCTCGGAGACGTCGGCGATTCGCATGTAGCGATCGATGATCGGTTGCAGCAGCGAGAGTTTCTCCACGCCGGCGTACACTCGTCCGGCGCGGTTTGTACGCAACAATACTGCATTCTCGATTAGCAGACATGCATACTCGACTGAAGCAGTGGTTGTGTGACAGATGAAACTTTCGCGTTCAGCGAAGTCGCGACGGGCGAGACTTGCCACCTCGCCGAGGTTCTCGGTCTGTTCGACTCCCGAAAACTTGAGTGCCTGCTCGAAGATGGAGAAGTTTTTCACTCGGGGGAAGCCTCCTGCCGCCTAACGCGAGTGCGTTTTACCGGAGTAAATCTGCGATAGCGTTACGAATAGTTCGTTAAATTGTGCGCGTGGTTACGTTTCGGGAGGGACAAATACCTGGCCACAGACTGACACGGAGGGACACGGACGAGCCAAATCATTGAAAAGAGTTCTGTCCGTGGAAGTCTGTGGCCAAGTATTTAGCGCGCTTGCTACCGCGTTTCGAGGGCAGTGAGAATCTTGTCGTGAATCCCTCCGAAACCGCCGTTGGACATAATCGCCACCACATCACCGGCACGCAATTCCGGCAGGATGTGTGCCACGATCTGATCGGCGTCAGGAAGTGCGAAGGCAGGTTTGCCTTGTCGCGAAATCGCTTCGATTAACTCGTTGGTATCAAGGGCCCGTCCCTTTTCTGTGACCTTGTCACTATCAAAAACCCTGGCGACAACGACATAGTCAGCCGCGGCAAAAGCACTCGCATAGTCGTCTTGAAAGACCGCGAGGCGTGAGGACCAGGAGCGCGGCTCGAAGATCGCAACCAGGCGGCGGTCGCCGTACCGCGAACGCAGGGCGCGCAACGTTTCTCTGACAGCCGTCGGATGGTGTGCGAAGTCGTCGATGACCACGACTCCTTTTTGTTCACCGCGCACTTCCGCACGGCGCTTTACGTTTTTGAAAGTTGCGAGTGCCTCGCTGACTCGCTCGCGGCTCACGCCCCAGGAATCAGCCGCGATGATCACGGCGAGACAGTTGAGAAGATTAAACTCACCCAGCAACGGCGTCTCAAACTGGCCCCACGTTTGATCCTCGCGAGTCACTTCAAACTTTGAAAGCTTCCCGCTGAAATCGGCATTGCGGAGCTGCCACTTCGCGTCGCCCGTCGTGCCGAATGTTTCGAGCGTGGTGAAGAGTCTTTTCCCAAACGACTCGACCACGGCGCGAACGTTTGGACTGTCCCAGCCGACAATCAGGCGGCCATTCGCCGGTACGAGATTCATAAAGCGTCGAAAGGCGAGTTTCACGGCGTCGAGATCGCGATAAATGTCAGCGTGATCGAATTCAATGTTGTTGACGATCGCGAGCTCCGGAAGGTAGTGCATGAACTTCGGACCTTTGTCGAAGTACGCCGTGTCGTATTCGTCGGCTTCGATAATGAAGTAGTCACTTTCAGTGACGCGAAAGCTCGTGCCGAAGTTTTGGGCGACGCCGCCGATGAGAAACGTTGGATCCAGTCCGCCCTGATCCATGACCCACGCGGCAATGCTCGTAGTCGTAGTTTTTCCGTGAGTGCCCGCGACGGCGAGCGAGTGACGCCCGCGGATGAATTCTTCTTTAACGACTTCGGCCTGCGATCGGAAAAGCAATTTGCGAATGAGTGTTTCCTCGACCTCAGGGTTTCCCCGAGGGATCGCGTTGCCGACGATCACGCAATCGAGGGCTGGAGTGAGGTGTTCTGCCGCATAACCCTGAAACACTTCGATACCGAGACTCATTAACATTGAAGACATCGGTGGATAAACGTTCTCGTCTGATCCAGTGACCCGATGTCCGCGTGCCTGGAGCATGCCCGCGAGCGAAGCCATCGCAGTGCCACAGATACCGATCAAGTGATAGTGTGCCATGTTGGACCACGTTAATCGCCAAGCGACAATCTTTGTCACCCCGCAAACGACGCTCGTGTGCTAAACTCCGCAGGTCCTTTGTTGGGCCATGTAAGATGCACGCCGCGCAGAGGATACCACTTTAACGTCTCCCTGCAATTAACCATCGAAGACCCAGGGTCTTCCCGCTACGACAGACCAGTTCAAGTCCCTTTCAGACGAGCAGATTAGTTTCTGTCGCCGTGTTTCAGGAATACGTGCGGTCGAGTGAACCCAAAACGGACCACTCGCAAGTTCTCTAAACAACCGAAGGGAGTTTAGCTTTGAAACAAAAGAAATACTTGCTGATGTTTATTGTGATTTTCTTGTCGCCACTGCTGGTGTTCGCATCGAGCCAGTCCTTTTTTAGTGGCGCAACAACTTCAGTCGACGAACGAATCAATGTTGCTGCGGCCGAGAATGGAGGAGTAGTGGTCGCTTCTTCATCAAAGTCGGAAGATTTTCCGGCTAACGCGATCATAGACGGCGACCGTAAAGGAACCGGCTGGAGCTCAGGCGGTGGTTGGGCTGATGGTACGCCAGGAACTTTTCCAGACTCAGTCGAGATCGCGTTGAACAGCTCGGTTGCGCTCGATGAAATCGATGTGATCACGATTCAGGATACGTGGTGGTCGCCGTCTGAGCCGACCGAATCGATGGCGTTTTTCAACAACGGCGTCACGAGTTTTGAGGTCGAGTATTTTGATGGCCTCAATTGGGTGAATATTCCCGGTGGTGTCGTAACCAGTAACAACAAAGTTTGGCGCAAGTTCACCTTTGCACCGATCGTCACCTCTAAGATCCGCGTGAGATGTAATGCGGCTAAAAGTCTGAATAGTATTTTGATCGAAGTGGAAGCGTACGGAGTTCCTGCGCCGCCCGGTCCCCTTCCGACGCCGACTCCGATATTCGATGACTTAGCTGGGGCACTCGCACAACGCGACATCTTTCTCGACGCGAGCAACAATGTCGGTTTCGGTGTCCAAAACCCGATCTTCAACGACGATGGAACAACGGGCGCGTTTGTCGGTAACTGGGTGGCAATCGACGGCAAGCAGTCTGGCGCGGCCGCTTACTTAGGTGTCGGCGGACACGTTCCGAAGTTAAACGAGCGAGTCGGTTCGTTGAACTTCTACAATCGTGCGATGAGTGGCCCGGACTTCCGCACTGCGACGATCTTTTCTTTCAACGGCTCGACTCTAGGGAGCGGAACCCTCGAATTCTCCACGTCGCCAAACTTCACCGGACCAGTACGCCGAATGGCGATCGCGCCTACGGGTGAGATAGGAATCAACCATGCGCCAGGACTTGGAACGAGGGTACAGATCATGGGCCGGACGGCTGATGCTACGACCCATGCCCTGGGCGTGCTTAACGGAGCAGACAGGCCGCTGTTAACCGTGCGAAATGATGGGCAGGTTTCTGTAAGCCAACCGGGACAGGGTATCGTGTTGAGGTCTCCGAATGGTCAGATTTGCAGAAAGCTGACGATCGACGACAGTGGGAACCTGGTTGTCGCCAACATGCCGAGTTGCCCGTAGGAAACTAGAGGCCGGCGGTCTCGGCGCAGAGTTTAAGAAGCGACTGGCCATGGCGAGCGGAAAACTCGCGCTCTGCCGCAAGCGACTCCTGCTCCAGCGACAGGTTTGGACCAGGCGTCAGATCGTTCCAGTGGGCTTCCAGTAACTGGGCCAACTCGCCGGGTCGATCGGTAGAAAAAAAGCCAAGCGCCCTCGGCACCTGCTCTCGATGGACAGGAATGTTCGAACAGAGCAGGGGACGACCCAGGGCGACGGCGTCTTGAACCACCGTACTCCAACCCTCAAATCGTGAAGGCTGAATGATCAGCGCCGCGGTCCTCATTAAATTGACGAGGTCGTTGTAAGGCACCAGTCCCAGAATAGTGATCTGTTGGTTCAAGCCGGCCGCGGCGATTGCCTGTAATAGCGCCGAAAAGTTTTTGTTTGCCGGATCGCGATGGTCTGACGGTAGCCCAGTCATGACGATTGGTACTTTGAGGCCGGTGTTTTTAAGCGACGCGAGCGCCTCGACGACGAGCGCATGATTCTTGTGTGCCCAAAACTGGTTAGCGACGAGGGCAAACTTCTCCGGTAAGTTGAACTTTTTCAGTGTCGTAAGTGGATCGGTGGTTAAATCTTCAAAAGCCAGCAGTGACGGAAACGGAAGAACGCGGCCCTTTTCAGCGCAGTCCGGAGCAAAGCGCGCGAAGTCGTCGTGGGCTGCCTGGCTCGACAGCATCACTACCGTCGCCTTCTCAGCCAAGCGCCGGAAAGTTGTGTTTCTGTGATTCAACTCGCCTGGACCAAAGAACTCCGGCAGGTGCAGATGCTGAAAATCCGGAATCCAGCCGATCGTGCTGGGCACAATTCTCCACGGCGGTAGATCAAGCAACGGCAGCAGTACCTTGATGCTGTTTTGTTGGGCCAGGCCAAAGAGATCCGACTCACCGCGGAGGCGCAGCAGTTTGCGCAGACGCGCCTCGCCACGCAAAGCCTGCGACTTCTCCTGCAAACCAAACAACCGGCGCAACTGTCGTTCCGCGGGTAAGTAGTCGGCAGCGGCCAACTGCATGTGTTTCGCACGATATTTCGCCGGTATCTGATCGCTGCCGGACAGAAAGTAAAGCTGAATGCCGGCCGAATTACACGCCGCATCGAGAGAACTCAATATCGTTCGCGAGTACACTGCCGCGGCGACCCAACCGGTAGCAGATTGGTCCACCACACCGATGCGCAACGAAGATGGTTCAGAAACCATGTTTTACCGGGAGATGATGCGTCTGTTGCCAGGTCTTGATGCATCGTGCGAGACCTTCATCGAGCGCTAAAGGTTGCCATGACGGGAGGAGCGCCTGCAATCGAGAAATGTCGGCGCGCCAGCGCAACGGATCGTTTTTGCGCAGGTTGCCACGGCAGCGAATCTCTTTTTCGGGTGCGGCGAGATCGCGAATCATTTCGGCGAGATGCGACACGCTCGTTTCCACACCTGCGGCGACGTTAACTAACTCGTAGTTGCGATCCGACTCCTGAAAGTTGTCGATCAGTTCGAGCAACGCGGCGGCCAGATCGTCGATGTACAAAAAATCGCGAGTCTCTTCGCCGGTGCCGGTAAGCCACGCGATTTTGTCGGGACCAGCAAGCTGTTGGTACAGTTCCCAAACGAGCAGTCGACGCTGCGTGGGACCAAAAACTGAAAAGAACCGGCAGACCAAAACCTTCAAACCGAAGCACTCAGCATACTCGCGCGCGATCAACTCGCACATTACTTTGTGAAAACCGTAAGGCGAGATTGGTTGTAGCGCCGCGTCTTCAGAGACCGGAAGCGAAGCCGGATTTCCGTACACTGCCGCGCTCGAAGGAACCACAACTACGGGACGAATCTCCGCCCGCCTTACCGCGTCAAGAACGTTGGCACAGGTCTGGACCGAACCGCGAAAGTCATTCAACGGATCTTCAACCGACGCGCCCACCGAAGCTGTCCCCGCGGCGTTGATTACAACGTCCGGCCGAAAGTCGTTGATCAAATCGCGCAGTTCACCACTGTCTGTGATCGGCGTGTAGAGTCCTGACCATTCCGTGCTCGATT
>DASUOZ010000167.1:0-15802 GCA_036276375.1 Pyrinomonadaceae bacterium
GCGCCCGAACGTTTCCGCAGCAGCCGCTTCAACGCCGCACTCCGATCGATCCCGATCTCCCTTTTCGCCGTCGATGAAGCACACTGCATCTCGACGTGGGGTCACGACTTTCGCCCCGATTACCTGCGCCTGCGACACGTCATCCACTCACTCGGCAACATTCGCACGCTCGCGCTCACGGCCACCGCTACGCCTTACGTGCGCTCCGACATCATTCAGCAACTCGGGCTGCAAAAACCGCAGACGTTTGTCAGCGGTTTCGATCGACCTAATCTGCGAATCGAAGTCGTGCACACTGAAAGAGAGCGCGAGAAGATCACGCGCATCAAGCGGCTGGCCCAATCGCACGAAGGCTCAGGCATCGTTTACGCCTCGACCCGCAAAGCAGTCGAACAGGTTGGGCGCGAATTGAAGAAAGCGGGTCTGCGCGTCTCGACCTATCACGCGGGCATGAGCGACGCCGTTCGCGTGCGCGCGCAGGAAGATTTTATGGGCGGCCACACCCAGATGATCGTGGCGACTAACGCTTTCGGCATGGGTATCGACAAGCGCGACATTCGTTTCGTCGCCCACTACCAGATGCCCGGCTCGATCGAGGCTTATTACCAGGAGATCGGACGCGCCGGCCGCGACGGTTTACCGTCGACCTGCGTGCTCCTCTTTAACTACGCCGACAAAAACACGCACGACTTCTTTATCGAAGGCTCTTATCCGGATCTCGCGGTCGTGAAATCAGTTTACAGCGCGCTGGTGCGCACCGAATTGAAGCAGATTCACCTCTCGACGTCGGAGATCGCGCACCTTGCCAGTGAGAAAAACGAACTGGCGATACAGTCAGCGCTGTACCTGCTCGAGCGCGCGGGTCACATTGAGCGCACCGTGGCAAACCGCGCGGAGAACGGCCGGCGGCAGAGCCGCACGATCGTTATGCTCGACACCGCTCCGTTGCGCGTCGATCCGCGGCACGTGTCGGGCCGGGCCGATCTTGAAAGACGCAAGCTACGCGAGC
Source organism: Pyrinomonadaceae bacterium (assembly GCA_036276375.1). Taxonomy (GTDB): domain Bacteria; phylum Acidobacteriota; class Blastocatellia; order Pyrinomonadales; family Pyrinomonadaceae; genus PSRF01. The sequence goes on from DASUOZ010000167.1 coordinate 1,010, forward strand.
TGATCGAGTTCTGTTACACGCGGGAGTGCTTTCGCTCGCACATACTCCGCTATTTTGGCGATCGGAATCATCCGCGAGAGTGTGGGACGTGTGGAAACTGTTTGCCGGCTGCCGAGGTCCGCGAGCGTGAGGACCAGTCGCGAAAAACATTTCAAGCCGATTTAGAACCCGAATCTCAAGCGGATCTGGGACCACGAAACTTGACGGACGATGAGTTGCTGCGCGTGCGCAAGATCCTCGCCTGCGCTAAACGCATGAACGGACGGTTCGGAAGAAAACTATTAGTCGGAACCTTGCGCGGCTCAGCGGCGAAACAGATCGTGAAAGCACGTCTCAATGAGCTTTCGACGTACGGTCTGCTCAGAGACATGTCTCACGAAGAGCTCGAGCTTTATATAGAAGCCCTCGTCAGCGGCGATTGCCTGCGGGTCGTGGGCCGACAATATCCAACGATCTCCACGACGGATTTGGGAGACCGCGTCATGCGCGAACAGGCGCAAATCGAGTTGGCCCTGCCTCACAGACCTGATTTGTCCGCATGAGATCGTTGCCCCTCGCCAAGCAGGCGTGTTGGCGTTATCTTAAGACGCGTATGCGCAAACTCAGCTTGGCATTTCTCGTTTCGCTTTTACTGTTTGTAAACGCCGGAGCGCAAACCGACCCGCACGGATGGGTGACGTTTGCGCCGGAAGGCGGCAAGTTCTCGATCCTCTTTCCGAGCCAGCCGGTGGAAAACATTAATAAGAAGACCGCCTACACACTGCACTCCTTCACCACCACTGCGAACCGCGCTACCTACGTCGCCAGTTACACAGACTACGAACAGATACAGCTCAAACCCGCTGAGTTTCTCATCGCGAATCGCGACCGGTTCAACAAGGGCCTGCAAGCGACGCTCGTCTCGAGCCGCGAGATCACGCTCGACGGACACACCGGCCTGGAGTTCGTGAGTGAGAACCCCGCCGCGAATATCAGGTCGCAAATCTTCTTGATTGAAAACCGTCTGTTTCAGACGGCCACGGTAGTATTCAAGGACACGGACCAGACGCAGTGGACTGACAAATTCTTCGCGTCGTTTAAGTTTACGAAGTGAGCCTACTTGATCACGCCTTGTAACGGGCTCGACGCGCTCGCGTACAAACGCTTCGGCATGCGGCCCGCGAGGTATGCAAGACGTCCGGCCTGAATCGCGAGTTTCATCGCTGTAGCCATCTTCGCCGCGTCCTGTGCTTCCGCAATCGCGGTGTTCATCAACACCGCGTCCGCGCCCAACTCCATCGCCACCGCCGCATCGCTCGCCGTTCCGACACCCGCATCGACGATGATCGTCGCTTCGGGAAGTTGTTCGCGCATGATTCGCAGGTTCGCGGGATTCTGCACGCCCAGTCCCGAACCGATCGGCGCCGCCAATGGCATGATCGCCGCGCAACCGGCGTCGAGCAGTTTCTTCGCCATGATCAGATCGTCGTTGAAGTAGGGCAGCACCACGAAGCCTTCTTTGACGAGAACGCGCGCCGCCTCGAGTGTTTGTTCGTTGTCCGGAAAGAGCGTCGTTTGATCGCCGATAACTTCGAGTTTGACGAAGTCCGTTTGCAATGCTTCCCGCGCGAGCCGCGCGGTGCGCACGGCGTCTTCGGCTGAGTAACAACCGGCGGTGTTCGGCAGGATCTGCAACGCCGGATCGAGATGATCGAGAAACGACTCGCTACTGCGATCGAGCGGCACGCGGCGCACGGCGACAGTCACCATCTCCGCGCCCGACGCGGCGTGCGCGCTGCGCATCTCGTCGTAACTGCGATACTTCCCGGTGCCGATAATCAAACGCGAGCTAAACTCGCGACCGGCGATGATCAAACTCTCTTTCGCTTTCGCTGTAATGGCCGTCGACATATGCAGAACTTTACAACGAACCCTTCTCAGAAGCGAGCCAGCCACAGATTACGCAGAGCAGGCAAAGTCATTCTGCGGAATCTGTGGCTGGCTGCCGCCACCAACGAAGTGGACGATCTCGATCCGGTCGTCGTCCTGAAGCGGCGTCGTGCCCCAATCGGCGCGGCGCACCACGGTGCGGTTCAGCTCGACGGCGATTCTCGCCGCCGGAAGATCGAGTTGCGTGATTAGTTCTGACAGGGAAAGAGGACCGGAGAGTTCTTTGGCTTCGCCGTTGACGTAGACGCGCAACCTACAACCTCAACTCACCGGATGGATGATGCGCCGCAGTTCCGCCGCCTGATCCTTCGCAACCGCGCGCACGAGCACCGCGGCACGCCCGGAAGTGAACTCAGGAATCTGCGTCTCCACGGTCGCGACGCCGTCAGTCTGAGTTTTCAACGAATAGATCAAGGGCCGGAACGTTGTACCCAGGATCTTTATCGACACGGCAATGTTCGCTAGCGGCTCTTCGTTGCCGCCGGCGCGATTACTGACGAAGACGCGCAAAGTGTACTTCTCGCCGGAATAAAACTCCTGATCGCCGAGCATCGTGATGAGGAGTCCATCCGGCAACTCGTCATCGACTGGTTCTTCAACAGCGGCAACCGGCTCAGGTTCCTCCGCGGTCTCTTCCGCGACCGGTTCTTCAATCGGTTCTTCGACGCGCGGCGGTGGTGGCGTCCACTCCTGTGTGATCGGCCCGTACTCAATCTCAAAATCCATCACCGGCGCCGGCTCGACCAGCTCGACCTCAGCCGGCTCGCTCTCGTCCACGATAATCGTTTCTTCCACGACGGCAGATTCCCTGCCGGTCCGGCTCATCTTCTTCAGATCGTCGATGCGGCCGGAGTTGATCGCCGCACAGATCAGGCGGTGCTGCCGTTTAAGACGTTCGGCCAGCACTTCATCACTGAAACCCTGCTCGATTAGATCTGCGTAGGGGGATCGTTTGCTGGCGAGGATGGTGCCGCCGACGTAGACGAGCGAGAGAATGATCGGTGTGTCGAGCCCTTTGTCCTCTGTTTGCACATGATAGACAACGCCAGCATGTTCGATGTCGGTATTGAATCCGGTAATCACAGTTGCAAGGACTTGCGTTCTTTCCGATTGGACTCAGGGCAAAAGCCACGGCCGCGGCGGCTTTTCGTGAACGGTAACACAAGCATTTTTTCACGGTCAATCAGCATTTTTGGTGCGCTGATCTATGCTGCGATCTGCTGCTAAACGCCCTCTGGCACACTGCTTGACACCCTTGATCCGATAGACTAGCATCCGCTTGTACAATGATTCTCAATCTAATTATCGAGAGGCAAGGGTGACCTGAGATGCCGTTCCGTCTTTACGACTACTTGCCCATCCTCTTGATGTTCATCGTTGCCGCGGGTTTCGCCGTAGGCAATGTACTCCTCTCACAGTTCGTCGGCCAACGCAAAAGAACGAGAACGAAGTTGATGCCTTACGAGTGCGGCAAAGACCCGGTGGGTTCCGCACGCGAACGGTTCTCGGTGAAGTTCTACCTGATTGGGATGCTCTTCATCCTCTTCGATATAGAGGTGATCTTCCTCGTCCCCTGGGCCGCGGTTTTTAAGACGCTGGCCGCGCAGGGCGACGCGATGCGCTGGTTTATTTATCTCGAGATGATGGTGTTCGTAGGGCTCTTGCTGGCGGGTTATATCTACGTCGTAAAGAAAGGTGCATTTGATTGGGGTGAGCGCGCCCGGCGCGAAGCAGAGGCGGAAGCAAAGGCGTTGCATGAGTTTGAAGCGCGGCAAGCACGGCAGCAGCAGCGGCCAGCGGCTTGAAGCATCTCCGCGACTATCTCGTGAACTCTAAACGATATAGGTAAGAGACACGAGATTGAGGTTAGGTTTATGGGACTGGAAAACATCATCGCCGAAGCTTTACCGGAAGTGCTGACGACGCGGCTCGACTCCTTAATTAACTGGGCGCGCAAATCGTCGCTCTGGCCGGCCACGTTTGGTCTCGCCTGTTGCGCGATCGAGATGATGAACTCCACGTCTTCACGCAACGACCTGGCGCGATTCGGTTCGGAGGTGTTTCGCGCGAGCCCTCGACAGGCGGACGTGATGATCGTGTCGGGACGCGTTGCGCGAAAGATGGCGCCCGTGCTGCGACGCATTTACGACCAGATGCCGGAGCCGAAGTGGGTTATTTCGATGGGCGCATGTGCGACCTCCGGCGGCGTATTTGACAACTACGCGATCGTGCAGGGCGTCGACAAGATTGTGCCGGTAGACGTTTACATTCCCGGCTGTCCGCCGCGGCCCGAGATGTTGATTCACGCGGTGATGATGCTTCAGGACAAAGTAATGAAGGAGAGCGTGCGCGATCGCCGAGACGTACCGGAAGAGGAAGCGCGCGAAGCCGTTCCGCCCGGTACGTTACCGGTGACTGACGGTTCGACGGCGTTGAAAGAGGCAATCGCATCGCGCCCCTACACGATCGCTTCACGCCACGAGCGACGGCGTTCGTCGTAGGCTGAATATGAAGGACCACCGACTAGAGTCGGTGGGATTCTGCAGAATAACCTGGAAGAGATGGCAGAAGAGCCGGAAAGGGACACAACAACTATCGAGAGTTCAGAAGCTGCCGCGCCGTCACCGTTGGTGGCGGCGTTGCAGCATGAACATCCGGAGTGGGTGGCGGATGTGATCGTCGCCTTCGGCGAAATCACGATCGTCGTGCCGCGCGAACACATCGTCGCCGCGTGTTCATTTCTGAAAACCTGGCCGGAAGGCCGGTTTGATTTTCTGTCGGACATCTGTGGCGCGGATCGCGGCGTGGAGGAAGACCCGCGCTTTGAAGTCAACTATCAGCTCTTCTCGACTACCAAACACCATCGCCTGCGGTTAAAGGTGGTCTTGCGTGAAGAGGATCCGCACGTGCCGACCGTCACCGGCGTTTGGCGCACGGCGGATTGGCACGAGCGCGAGACGTTTGATCTGTTTGGCGTCATCTTCGACGGCCATCCGGATCTGCGTCGCATCCTGCTCCCGGACGATTGGCAGGGACACGCATTGCGCAATGATTTTCCGTTGCGAGGATACGAGCCGTACAGCTTGAAATGATTGTCCGTGTTGTCCGTGTAAATCCGTGGCCACAGACTGACACGGACAAACACTGACTGAGTCGAATATATGAGTTCAGCCGTTAACATTCCGCCGCAGTTCGAAATCGTCGATCGTCCACTCGACACGCAGATGACGATCTCGATGGGACCACAGCACCCGTCGACACACGGCGTGCTGCGTCTCGAGCTGGTGCTCGACGGCGAGCTGGTGGTCAAGGCAACACCCGACATCGGCTATCTCCATACCGGCATGGAGAAGCTGTTTGAGTACAAGAAATACCAGCAAGGCATCGTGATCACCGATCGGATGGACTATCTGAACCCGCTCGGCAACAATCTCGCCTACTGCATGGCCGGCGAAAAGCTGCTCGGTTTGGAGATTCCCGAACGCGCGCAAACTATCAGAGTGTTGATGTGCGAGTTGCAGCGCATCGGTTCGCATCTCGTCTGGCTCGGCACGCACGCGCTCGACATCGGCGCGATGACGGTCTTCTTCTACTGTTTCCGCGAGCGCGAAAAGATTATGAACCTGATCGAAGCCGCTTCAGGCGGCCGGCTAACGCCGTCGTATTTCCGCATCGGCGGCCTGATGATGGATCTGCCGGCCGGTTTCGAACGCCGCTGCAAACAGTTTCTCGACGACTTTTTGAGCGCGGTTGACGAATTTCACACGCTGTTGTCGGGTAACAGAATCTTCCAGAAACGAACGCAGGGCATCGGGCGCATCTCCGCCGAAGACGCGATCGACTGGGGCTTGTCTGGTCCATGTTTGCGTGGCAGCGGCGTGAATCTCGATATCCGGCGGGCGAATCCGTACACCGGTTACGAGAACTACGACTTTGAAGTGCCGACCGAGCCCGACGGCGATGTTTGGGCGCGCTACATGGTGCGCATGCGCGAGATGAAAGAGTCGCACAAGATTGCGACGCAGGCGTTGTCGCGTTTGAAGCCCGGGTCGGTGAAGGCAGACGCGCCGAAAGTTGTGTTGCCGGATCGTGAGGCGATGAAGCGCCACATGGACGCGTTGATTCATCACTTTTTGATCGTGGCCGAGGGATTCGACGTGCCCGCGGGCGAGGTTTATCACCCGATTGAGGCGTCGAAGGGCGAGTTGGGCGTTTACATGAGATCGGATGGTGGACCAAAGCCGAGCCGCGTTCACTTCCGCGGACCGAGTTTCGTGAATTTGTCGGCGTTGCCGGTGATGGCGGAAGGCGAAATGGTCGCGGACGTCGTGGCGATCATTGGTTCGCTGGATATCGTTTTGGGTGAGATCGATCGTTAAAGGCAATCCACAGATTACACAGAGAAAGAACTCTGCGTAATCTGTGGATGGAGTGTATGAGTTCGCAACTGGTAAAGATTGGGCCACTCTCGCAGCCTGTGTCGCTGGGCGTTGAGCCGGCGACGTTTTCTGCCGATGTCGAGGCTGAAATAGATAGACACCTCGCGAAGTATCCCGTTATGCGTTCGGCGATCCTGCCGTTGATGTTCATCGTGCAGCGCGAGCGCGGCTACCTGGATCCGCCGGGCGTGTTGTATCTCGCGAACCGTATGCAGCTGCGGGTAACGGACATCTGGGAAGTCGCGACGTTCTACTCGATGCTCCACACCAAGCCGATCGGCAAGTATCACATTCAGGTTTGCAAGACGCTTTCGTGCAAGATAATGGGCGCAACGAAGGTCACGGAGCACTGTTCACAAAAGCTCGGAATCGGAGTTGGTGAAACGACTCCTGACGGGCGGTTCACGCTCTCGGAAGTCGAATGTCTCGGGTCGTGCGGCACGGCGCCGATGATGCAGATCAACTTCGACTACCACGAAAACCTGACGCCCGAAAAGATCGATCAAGTACTGGACGCGCTACCTTAAGAAGTTTTCTATGCGTATCGAAGCAATCGGCTGTGAACCACTGCAACTCCGTCGAGTTCATCTCGAGAACTCGCGGTCCATCGACGTCTATCGTCGTAACGGTGGTTACGAAGCGTTGAAGAAAGTCCTCGACGGCATGTCGCCGGACGACGTGATCAATGAAGTGAAGAAATCTGCCCTGCGCGGCCGCGGCGGCGCGGGTTTCCCGACCGGCATGAAGTGGAGTTTCGTGCCGAAAGATTCGCCGAAACCCAAATACGTCGTTTGTAACGCAGACGAATCCGAGCCGGGCACCTTTAAAGATCGCTACCTGATGGAGCGCGATCCGCACATGCTGCTCGAAGGCATGCTGATCGCGGCTTACGCGCTGAACGCGAAAACCAATTACATCTACACGCGCGGCGAGTATCGGTATCTGATCGACATCATGGACGTGGCCCTGGAAGAAGCAAGAGCAGCGGGATTACTCGGCAACAACATTCTCGGCTCCAACTTCTCCTGCGAGATCTATACGCACACCGGCGCCGGCGCTTACATCTGCGGTGAAGAGACCGCGCTGTTGAGCTCGCTCGAAGGACTCCGCGGCCATCCGCGCATGAAGCCTCCCTTCCCTGCCGTTTCCGGTTTGTACGCGTGTCCGACCGTCGTTAACAATGTCGAGACACTGACGGCCGTGCCCGACATCATCAAGATGGGCGGCGAGGCTTATCAAAAACTCGGAACGGAAAAGAGCGGCGGCACGAAGCTCTGGTCCGTCTCCGGCCATGTCAATCAGCCCGGCGTTTACGAACTGCCGATGGGCTACGACGACATGGAGAAGTTCATCATGGAAGACTGCGGCGGCATCCTGGGCGGCAAACAGTTGAAGGCTGTGATTCCGGGCGGCTCGTCGGTCTACATCATGCGCGCCGATCAGATTATCGGCAAAGACGTGCGCATGGATTACGAAGGTTTGGTGGCGGCCGGTTCGAGTGTCGGCTCCGGCGGTTTCATCGTGATGGATGAGACGGTTGACGTGTTTGAGTCAACGAAGAACCTGACGGAGTTTTATAAACATGAATCGTGCGGCTGGTGTACGCCGTGCCGCGAAGGCACCGACTGGCTGGTGAAGGTTTTCAAACGGATCGACAACGGCGGTGGGCGTCCGGAAGACGCGCAACTGATGCTCGACCTTTGCGACAACATCGAGGGCAAGTCGTTTTGCCCGCTTGGCGACGCGGCGGCGTGGCCCATCCAGTCGGCGATCAAAAGGTTTCCTGAAGACTTCAAGAAGAGATTGGCCACAGACAACACGGACGGACACGGACCAGACCGGTCTCCCTAAGCGAAGCGGCCTGTCCGTATAGGTCCGTGAAAGTCAGTGGCAAAAAACTATGGCGACGGAGTTAGCTAAAGTCACGATCAACGGGAAGTTGTTCGAAGTCCCGAAGGGCGCACGTCTGATCGACGTCTGCCGTGAAAAGGGTTTCGACATCCCCTCGTTCTGTTATTACGCCGACCTCGCGTTGCAGGCGTCGTGTCGGATGTGTCTCGTGCGCATCGAGAAGATGCCGAAGCTGCAAACGTCCTGCACGATCACCGTCACGGATGGCATGGTCGTCACCACGCAAAGCGAGGAGATCGAAAAGGCGCAACGCGGGATGACCGAGTTTCTGCTCGCCAACCACCCGCTCGATTGTCCTGTGTGCGATCGCGGCGGCGAGTGTGAGTTGCAGGAGATGACGTTTGACTGGGGCGGGCTCGAGGAACGCTTCACCGAACAGAAAAACTACTACGCCGAGCGTTACCTCTCGCCGATGGTCGCCAACGATCCGCAACGTTGCATTCTGTGCAAACGCTGCACGCGCGTCTGCGATGAGTGGATGGGTGAAGAGGCTATTGAAGCCGGCGGCCGCGGCTCGCATACCGTCATCGGCACGTACCTCGGCTGGCTCGACTGTTCGCAGTGTGGCAACTGCATCGAGGTCTGTCCTACCGGCACACTGCTCGACGCGACTTATCGCCACCAGACGCGCCCGTGGGAGCTGGCCCAAAACATCTCCACCTGTAACTACTGCTCCGATGGCTGCCAGATGTCGATCGGTTCGCGCGCCGGCGAAGTGCGTCGCGTCGTGGCGCGCGATCGTTACGTCAACGGAATCAACGGTGAGTTTCTGTGCGTCAAGGGACGCTTCGGACATCCGTTCATCAATCACGAAGACCGCATCCGCACGCCGATGATCCGTTACAAAAAGGGCGGCAAGCTCATTCCCGCGACGTGGGATGAAGCCATTCGGCACGTTGCGACGCGTCTGGATGAGATTGCCGAGCAGCATGGACGCGATGCGATCGGCGTGGTCGGCAGTCCGCGTCTCACAAACGAGTCGCTTTACGTGCTGCGCCGGTTCGCGACGGAATTGGTTGGCACGAACAACTATACGACCACGGATCTTCACAGCTTGCAGTCGTTCTTCGAACACCTGGGCGCGCCGCTCGCCACGCATCGCGACATTCGCTACGCGAAAACGATCGTGTTGATTGGCGGCGATCCCAGCGAACTGCAACCGCTGACGGGCAAGCAGATCCGCCAGGCTGTCAGAAATGGCGGCGCGCAACTCGTGCTCGTGAATTCAGTGCCGATCAGATTGCGCGAGCAGACCGCGCTTTTTGTGCACGTCAACCCAGGAACCGAAGAAGCCGTGCTTTTGGCGCTGGCCGATCCGGCGAATGATTCCCTGGCAGCCGACAAAGCGGGTGTCGACGCGCAGCAACTCGCGGCGGCACGGCAGATGATCAAGGCGACTGACGGCGATGTGGTCGTGATGTTCGATGCGGCACTCAGTGCCGACGCTCAAGTCGTCGCCGCACAACTCGCGACCGTTTTCGGCGGCGAAGGCCGGCGCTTGTTGCTGCATCCGTTGCCTTTATTCAATAACAGCGTCGGCGCGCACGACATGGGCCTGATGGACCGTCACCTGTCGCCGTATCAGATGCTCGACATGGCGGGCGACACGATCCGCGCCATGTATGTTGCGGGAAGTTTCCTTCCGGAACACCTCGAACAGGGATCTGACGGATTGGCAAAGCTGGATTTTCTGGTCGTGCAGGAATTGTTTGAGAACGCGACGACGGCGGCCGCGGACGTTGTCTTACCCGCCGCTTCGTACGCGGAAGTCGACGGCACGTTTACGAACAACAGCGGGCTGGTCCAACGCGTGCGGCAGGCGATTCCGCCGCTGCATCAGTCGAAGGCCGACTGGATGATTGTCGATCAACTCGCGCAAGAGTTGGGATTGGATTTTGGTTACCAGCTTTCGCCGAGCGCGGTGTTTCGCGATATCGCGAAGAACGTAGCCGCCTACTCCGGCATGACTTATCCGGCGCTGAAAGATGAATCAAAGCCCGTGCAGGCGCGTTATGCCGCGGGCGCTGCCGGTGCGGACAGTACGGCCGCGTTGCGCAGCCGCGTGGAAGCGCTTGCCGGGAACGGCGAAAAGATCACCGTGACGCCGGACGTCGGTGAAGAACTCTTCAGACTCGGCATGTTGACCGAAAAAGTGCCGCAGTTTCGCTTACTCGCTTCCGGCAATCCGCGACCGGAAACCACGGCGGTCTCACCGCTGTACCAGATAACGGTCACTCGAGAGCAGGCGAACGGCCACGGATAATGGATTCGCAGACCGCCATTGATATTGCACTGAAGTTCGCCGCCATCACTGTGGCTTTCGTCGTCGTGTTACTCGTCGTGGCGTACACGGTGCTCGCAGAGCGGCGCATACTCGGCTTCATTCAGGGACGCCTTGGTCCAAACCGCGTCGGTCCCGGCGGGCTGCTGCAACCGTTTGCAGACCTGCTGAAGTTCATTCTGAAAGAAGACATCGTTCCCGACAAATCAACGCGCTTCGTCTACTTCCTCGCGCCGGTAGTGGCGACTATGGCCGCGTTGATGACGATGATCGTCTACCCGTTCGGACCGGAGATCAGGATTCCCTTCACCGACATCGTGATTCCGCTCATGATCACGCATTTCGACATCGGGCTGCTCTACGTGTTGGGAATTAGCTCCATCGGCGTCTACGGCATCGCGCTCGCCGGTTGGTCGTCGAATAACAAGTACAGTTTGATGGGCGGGTTGCGCGCTTCCGCGCAGATGATCTCTTACGAGCTCGCGCTGGGACTGAGTCTGATCGGCGTGATTCTGCTTGCCGGAACACTCGATCTGGCGCGGATCGTCGAACTGCAATCAGGTTGGCACGGTTTGCGGTGGTTCATCTTGTTTCACCCACTGGGTTTTGTCGTTTTTCTAATCGCGGCAATAGCGGAAACCAATCGCATCCCGTTCGACCTTCCGGAAGCGGAAACTGAGCTGGTCGCCGGTTTTCACACGGAGTACAGTGCGATGAAGTTTGCGCTGTTCTTCCTAGCTGAATACATCAACATGTTCACAGTCTCGATGCTGGCCACCACGCTCTTTCTCGGTGGCTGGAACGTGCCGTTTGCGGAAGACATCTTCGGGCGCGGAACGTTCCTGTTTGGGCTGGTCAGCGCGATCGGGTTTCTGCTGAAGGTCATTTTCTTCCTGTTTCTGTACATCTGGCTGCGCGGAACGTTGCCGCGCTTTCGTTTCGATCAGTTGATGAACTTCGGCTGGAAGATCCTGCTGCCGTTCGCGTTGCTGAGCATTTTCATCACCGCGACGCTGATCTTCCTGTGGCCGAACCTGTTCTAAGTGATGCTTGCTCTTCTGTTCATACTTTTTGGCGGACTGGCGATTGGCTGCGCACTCGCGGTAGTCGCGCAACGCAATCCACTCTATAGCGCGATCTCGCTAATCGGCGTCTTTATCTCGCTTGCGTGTTTGTACGTGATGCTTGCCGCGCCGTTCATTGCGGCGGTGCAGGTGATCGTTTACGCGGGCGCGATCATGGTGCTCGTCGTCTTTGTCATCATGCTGCTCAACGTCGAGGAGGAAGAGCATCGCCGGCCGCGGCTCAGGTTCCTCGTGCCGGCGGCCGTCGTTTTAGCGGGCGTGTTGATCGCGGAAGTGGCGTTCATTCTTGTGACGGTGCAGAAATCGCCGGCTTTGCCGGGTGCGAACACGTCAGACGTCGGACTCACGCAGTCAGTGGGTTCCGCGTTGTTCACCCAGTATCTGTTGCCGTTTGAGATCACTTCGATTCTGTTGCTGATGGCCATCGTGGGAGCGATGACGCTCGCCCGAGGCGGTGGACTGCTGCCGCCGCGCCGCGGGGTTAACAACGCGGCAAGCGACGTGGCAAGCGACGGCGCAAACGGGGATTAAAAGGCAGGATGGAACCACAACTTTCATGGTATCTCGCGCTCTCCGCCGTGCTTTTTACGATCGGCATGGCGGGAGTGATCATCAAGCGAAACATCATCGCGATGTTCATGTGCATCGAGTTGATGCTCAACTCCGTGAACCTGACTTTCGTCGCTTTCGCCAGTTTCTTCCACGACGTTACGGGCCAGTTATTTGTGTTCATCGTGATGACTGTCGCGGCCGCTGAAGCCGCGGTCGGTTTGGGCATCATCATCGCGATCTTTCGTAATCGCGAGACGCTGGACGTTGATGAAGCGAGCATCCTGAAGTTGTAGCCACGGACGAACACGGATTCACACGAACTAATGGAAAGCAACCTCCTCAGTCTCATCATTTTTGCTCCGCTGGCGGGCGCGGCGATCAACTGGTTGGTCGGGCGAAGGATCCGCAATGAGATGTTCATCGCCACGGTAGCCTGTGGCTCCGTGGCTGTTTCAACGATCGTTGCTTTCTATCTTGCGTTCAATTCGCACGGCGCGCTCAGAACCGAAGAACCGTTGTTCGACTACATCTGGACGTGGCTGCAAGTCGGCAACTTCCGCGCTGACTTTGCGCTCGCGATGGATCGACTGAGCGGCACTTACACTCTCTTCATCACGTTCGTCGGTTTTCTGATTCACGTTTTCGCCGTTGGCTACATGCGCGGCGAGGACGGGTTCTATCGCTTCTTCGCGTACCTGAACCTCTTTATGTTCGCGATGCTCACGCTCGTGCTCGCCGACAACTTCGTGCTGATGTTTGTCGGCTGGGAAGGCGTCGGCCTCTGCTCGTACCTGCTGATTGGTTACTACTTCAAACGCAACGAAGCGAGCGCAGCGGCGAAGAAAGCATTCATCACGAACCGTATCGGCGACTGGGGCTTTTTGCTCGGCATCATGCTGACGTTTTTCCTCACCGGCTCGGTCAGCTTCTTTGCCAATCCCGCCGCGGGCGAAGCGGCGCAAACGGCGCTTTCGTACTTCAAAAACGGGCCCGTCGATCCTTTTACATTCGGCGCGATCTTCGCGGGCGGCGCAACGTCTGTCGCGATGCTGTTATTTCTCGGTGCGACGGGAAAAAGCGCGCAGATTCCACTTTACGTTTGGCTGCCCGACGCGATGGCCGGTCCGACTCCCGTCTCCGCACTGATTCACGCAGCGACAATGGTGACCGCCGGCGTTTACATGATCGTGCGCTGTTCGGAGATCTTCGTACACGCGCCGATGGCGATGTTTATCGTGGCCATCATAGGCGCGGCGACCGCGATCTTTGCCGCGACGATCGGTCTCGCGCAAAACGACATCAAGAAGGTACTCGCCTATTCGACGATCTCGCAGCTCGGTTACATGTTTCTGGCGTGCGGCGTAGGTGCGTTCATCGCAGCTATCTTCCACGTCATCACGCACGCGTTCTTCAAGGCGCTGCTGTTTCTCGGTTCCGGTTCGGTGATTCACGGCATGCATCACGAGCAGGATATGCGCCGCATGGGCGGGTTGAAGAAGTACATGCCGATCACGTTTGCGACGATGTTCGCCGGCTGGCTCGCGATCTCGGGCGTGCCGTTCTTCGCGGGGTTCTTCTCGAAGGACGAGATCCTGTGGAAGACGTGGAGCGCCGCGGGCATGGGCTCGTTCGCGAAAGTGCTGTGGAGCATCGGCGCGCTCACGGCGTTTCTAACCGCGCTCTACATGACGCGCATGATGGTCATGACGTTCTGGGGCGAAGAACGCTTCAAGAACGTGCATCCCGTCCACCACGAACACGAGGAGAAGGACGAGCATCACGGGCCGGTCGTGCCGCACGAGTCGCCATTGTCGATGACGATTCCCTTAATCGTGTTGGCAGTGTTGTCGACGGTCGGCGGGTTTATCGGTGTACCGTATGCGTTGAGCTCATTCGTTACGGACAAAAACATCAACGTGATCGAGCACACGCTCGAACCGGCGGTGGCGCACATGCCGGTCACGGCCGCGCCTGAAGGTAGCGACGTTCATGCGGCTCCGCCGGCGGGTGAGGTTCACGCGCCGGACGAGCATGCTCACGTCGGTGAAGAACGTCTGTTGACGTTCGTCTCGATCATTATCGCGGGTCTTGGCATCGGCGCAGGCTGGATGATGTTCCGCTGGCGTCCATTGCGGGAGATGCCACGGTTACTCGAGAACAAGTATTACGTTGACGAGATTTACGACAAGACGTTGATCCGGCCGATTGAAGTCGGTTCGCGTGAAGGGCTTTGGAAAATTTTCGACATCTGGGTGATCGACGGCCTGCTCCATGCTGCCGGCGACGCGGTCACTGAAATGGGCCGGTGGGCGCGTTATCTCCAGGCCGGTTTCGTCCGCGCGTACGCTGCGATCATTCTCGTCGGCGCGTTGATTTTGATTGGCCTGTTTGCGTATTTCGGGTTTCCGTTGGCTCGCTAATTTATGCCGTATCTTTTGACCATACTGATCCTGTTACCGTTCGCGGGCGCGCTCGCGATGGTGCTCTACAGTTTCTCGCCCTCGAAACGCGACGACCACTACCGTTGGATCGCGCTGATTGCGACCGTTGCGACGTTTGTTCTGTCGCTGTTGCTGTTGCGCGGGGCCGGGGCGAG
>DASUOZ010000168.1:0-8981 GCA_036276375.1 Pyrinomonadaceae bacterium
TTACACGACGGTCGCTTCATTACTGCATTTCGTCACTCTCGGCACGATCGAACAACACCCGTGGCACTCGACCACGAAACGTTTGGACAACCCTGACTGGATCGCGATTGATCTCGATCCGAAGAAGGCGCCGTGGGAAAACGTTCTCCAGGTCGCGTTGCTGGTGAAAGAAGTTGCTGACGAAGTCGGCCTCGAGGTGTTTCCGAAAACTTCCGGCTCATCGGGTTTGCACATTTATGTGCCGTTGAAGCCGACAAACGACTACGAGAAAGTGGCGGAATATGCGCGGCTGTTTGCGAGTGAAGTTGCCCAACGGGCGCCGAAGATTGCGACGGTCGAACGTACGATCGCCAAGCGCGCGCCGGCGCAGGTTTACGTCGACTGGATGCAAAACGCGCGTGGGAAGAGTCTGGCGGCCGTTTTCACGGCGCGTGCAAAACCGAAGGCGACGGTGTCGATGCCGTTGACGTGGAAGCAGATCTCGCAAGGCGTGAAGATTACCGATTTCACGATCACGAACGTGCCGGAGCTGCTGGAGAAGAAGGGCGATCCGTGGACGGGCTTTTTTGACGCGCGCCAGACGTTGCGCTTTTAACGACGTTTAGTCTATTCTGTCTGGCGAAGTGCAGCCATGAACCGAAGTCTCTATCGCCATTATTACTATTACGGCCCGCTCTCCACTGGGAGGAGCGGTCGGGCGATTGGACTGTCGACGTGAGCTGAAATGTAGCAACCGAAGACAGGTTTCGATAAACCGGCCACCAATCCTTCCAGAGGATTGGTGGCTTTTTATTTTTCACCGAGGAATAAAACGATGACGCCACTCGAAACTAAACCCGTTCTGCTAGACCACGTTGATGTGCGGATTGTTGATCTTGACCCGGACCATCCCGGTTTTCGCGACCCGGAGTATCGCGCGCGACGCAACGCGATCGCCGCTATCGCCATGAGCTATCGGCCTGGTCAACCGATCGCGCACGCGCCCTACACCGAAATCGAACATCATGTTTGGCAAACAATCTGGAACGCGCTCGGACCGGCGCACCGGGAGCACGCCTGTGCCGAGTATCTCGACTGTCTTGCGAAGTTAGACTTCGACACCGACCGGATCCCGCAGTTGGATGAAGTCAGCCGAAAGGTTGAAGCGATCAGCGGTTTCCGGCTGGAACCGGTCGCGGGGTTGGTTGAGCCGCGCATTTTTCTCGAATCGCTGGCCCGCGGCGTGTTTCTCTGCACGCAGTACATCCGCCATCATTCAACGCCGCTGTACACGCCGGAGCCGGACGTCGCTCACGAGATCATCGGTCACGCGGTGACGCTCGCGAGCCCGCGATTGGCCGAGATCAATCGCCTGTTTGGCGAAGCCGTGCGGCGCGCGCGCTCGGCGGATGAATTGGACCGGCTGGCGCGCGTTTACTGGTTCACGATCGAGTTTGGTGTGTTGCGCGAGAACGGGCAGGTTAAGGCGTACGGCACGGGTTTGTTGTCATCGGCAGGCGAGCTGGCGGAAATGCATAAGGCGGAGTTGCGGCCGCTGGATCTGGAAGCCGCGGCCAACCACGTCTACGACCCGACGCATTACCAGGCGATTCTGTTTTGCGCGGAGTCGTTCGACGCGATGTACGAACAACTCAGAGAGTTTCTATCGGCTCAACGCTGAAGGCGGCGTTAAAGCCCACCGGCGTTGTGCGCGAACGCCCCCGGTGGTGTAAAGCCAGCTTGGCTGGAAACTTTCCTGTCTTTTGGATGGCCTTGTTGTTTTTGGATCGACAAACTTCTTCGACGACCTCCTGGCTGAAGTTTTCATAGCAAAACTGCGTGCGTCCCGCGTAATCCCGCGGCACTCACGTTGCTTAGACCACAACTGCGCTCCCCTTTACGACAGACTTCCCAGTCTGTCACCCGCAACACACCGACAGGCGAGCCCTGCCTGTCCCACCGGCTGGAGGTTTTATTCATGCTTAGCAAAAAGACTGCTCTCTTCTTTTCACTCTTTTTGCTGGTGGCCGGTCTGCTTGTTAGCTCTCCGGTGCTGGCTCAATCCACTGCCACTCTTCAAGGTACCGTCACTGATTCGAAAGGCGCCGTGATACCCAACGCCACCGTGACGGTCAGAAACCGAAGCACCTCTTTCGAACGCACTACGCAAACTGACACCGACGGCAACTATCAGGTCGCCGCCCTGCCGGTCGGCACCTACACCGTCGAAGCAAAAATCGAAGGCTTCAAAACACAGGTCGCTGACCACGTCACGGTAGAGGTTGCGAAGACCGTTATCCAGAACTTCCAAATGGACGTCGGGGCGATCTCCGAACACGTGCAGGTCTCGTCGGACGTTCCCGTAATCGAAACCGCGACCACTTCAGTCGGCACGGTGATCAACCAGCGAACCGTGCAGGAAATTCCACTGAACGGCCGTCACTTCGTCGATCTCGGGTTGCTGATTCCGGGCTCCGTGACGCCTCCGCAAAACGGCTTTCTGACGGCGCCGCTGCGCGGTCAGGGCTCATTTGCTTTCAACACCGCCGGCGCCCGCGAAGACACCGTGAATTTCATGATTAACGGCGTCAACCTCAACGACATGGTCCAAAACCAAATCACGTTTCAGCCGTCAATCAACACGGTGCAGGAGTTTAAGGCCGACAATTCGACGTTCAGCGCGGAATACGGCCGCAACTCCGGCGCGATCGTCAACATCGCCACCCGTTCCGGCACGAACGAATATCACGGCGAGCTCTTTGAATTTTTGCGCAACGATATTTTCGACGCGCGAAACTTCTTCGAACGCACCAACGATCCAGCCCCCTTCAAACGAAACCAGTTTGGCTTCAATCTTGGTGGACCTTTGAATCTGCCGCACTTTGGCGAGGGTGGTCCCGTTTTCGGCTACAACGGCAAGAACAGAACGTTTTTCTTTTTCAGTTACGAAGGCCTGCGGCAGAGACAGGGACTGACGATCGCCGGCGTGACTGTTCCGACCGACGCTCAACGCGCTGCGGTAACCGATCCCGTAATTCTGCAACTCCTGCCGCTGATTCCGCGGGCGAACGTCGGTGCGTCCGGTTTCAGCGGTTCAGCAACAGCGCCCGTTGACCTCGATCAATGGACCATCGACGTCAATCACAATCTGGGTGTCAACGATCGTCTCCACGGCTACTACGCGATTCAACGCGACGAGCGCGGCGAACCCACGCTCCAGGGAAACTCCATTCCGGGGTTTGGCGACACGCGCCAGTCGCGGCGACAAATATTCACACTCAACGAGACGCACACCTTCGGCGCCGCGGTCGTTAATGAGGTGCGGTTTGGGTTCAACCGAATCCACATCTCGTTTACACCAAACGCCCAGCTCAACCCGCTTGATTTTGGCATCAGGAACGGAGTGACCGAACCAATCGGTCTGCCTCAGATCCTGGTCACTGGCACCGGCCTCAATTTCGGCGGCCCCGCCGGTTTCCCGCAAGGACGCTCTGACACCACGTTCGTTGTCTCGGACACGCTCAGCTATCTGCGCGGCAATCACTCGTTCAGGTTCGGCGGCGAGTGGCGACGCTTCTACAACAACAACACAAACAAAGACACCGGCACGTTTGCGTTTGCCAACATGGCCGCCTTCCTGAACGGCACGGCAAACGCTTTCAACATCACGCTCGGCGATTTGAACCGAGGCATAACCGACGTCTCCACCGCGATTGCGCAGGGCGCGCTCGGGTTCTTCGTTCAGGACAACTACAAGATCCGACCCAATCTCACGCTCGAGCTTGGCTTTCGTTACGACTGGCTGATGTCGCCAACCGAACGCTACGATCGCTTTGTCGATTACGTACCGGAGATCAACTCGTTGGTCCGGGTCAACAACGGCATCGCACCGGTCTATCAAACGAACGCCACGAACTTCCAACCACGCTTAGGCTTTGCCTGGGATCCGTTCAAAGATGGTAAGACTTCCGTGCGCGGCGCCTATGCGATTCTCGCCGATCAACCGGTCACGAATCTCGTCACCGGCAACGCGACCAACCCTCCGTTTGCGACCTCAGTGGCCTTGCCGGCGAACACGACCACGCAACTTTCGAATGCCACCAGCAACGCCGTGCCGGGCGCTACGGTTTCACCGAGCTCTTCCGATCCGGGTTTTAACAACGGGTACGTCCAGTCGTGGAACCTCAACGTCCAGCGCGAGATCGGACAAGGCCTGGCGGTCACCGTGGGTTACTTTGGTTCGAAGGGCACTAACCTGCGCATCACACGTAACCTGAACCAAACCTTCCTGAACGCGGCGTTGAATCCGGTTCGTCCGTTTCCAACACTGTCGCCGACGAGCCCGATCAGGCCCGGCGCTCCGCTCTTGAACATCACCTTCCGCGAAGGCACGAGTAATTCGAACTACAATGCTCTCTGGCTGACCGCAACCAAGCGAATGTCCAAGGGCCTTCAGTTCAATGCCTCGTATACCTTCTCGAAATCGATCGACTACAACTCGCAAAGCTCGCAGGGCGTGACCGTGCAGGACAGCTATAACCTGCGTGGGGACCGTGGCCTGTCAGACTTCGACGCGCGTCATCGATTTGTGGTGAGCGGGCTTTACGAATTACCTTTCAGCGGCAATCAACTCAAAGAGGGATGGCAGCTCTCATTCATCACGCAGTCACAGAGCGGCAATCCGGTGACTTTGCTGGCCGGGAATGCCGGCGCCTTGGCCGGTGGGATTCCGGCGGCGAACGCAAACTCGTTGACGGGCCTGGCCACTTTGCGTCCCGACGTCAGCGGTCCGGTGACGATCTCTTCCGGGCCGGCGGCGACTGGAATCGGTGTGCAGTGGTTCCCGAACCAGGTGTGCGATCCGCGTCCGGGTGGTTCGTGTCCGTCAGGAGCTACTGTGATCCTGCCGGTGGGGTTCGTGGGTGGAAAGACGATCTATCACTTCGGCAGCATGGGGAGAAACGTGATCATTGGTCCACGTTTCAATAACACGGACATTTCTTTAATCAAGCGCACGAAACTCAGCGAAAACCAGCTCATCGAGTTTCGCTGGGAAGTTTTTGACGTGTTCAATCACGCCAACTTCGGACAGCCGGGCCGAGTCGCGCAAGTGGGCAGCACGGCCTTTGGCGTGATCACAAACACGCGTTTTCCGACTGGCGACTCAGGCTCTTCACGGCAGATGCAGTTTGCTTTGAAATACAAGTTCTGAGCTCGGTGTTATCTGTGGTCTAAGAGGCTTACGAATCGGTCGACAATGCTGTCGACCGATTCATCGGCCTGGACGGCCACGCGAATTCGCGCTTGTCGATAGATCGGCTGGCGCGCGCTAAAGAGCTCTTCCGCTTGTTCCCGCGTACGACCCAGCGGTCGATCTTCATCAGACGCCGCGATTCTCTCCCAACACACAGAGAACGGAGTATCGAGCCAAACACTCACGCAGCCATACTGGTCGATCAACCTGCGATTGCCTTCCGTGATCCAGGCGCCGCCGCCGAGTGCGATGACGCCTCGTTCGGTACGCTCGAGAAGTTCGTGCAAGGCTTTTGTCTCGATCGAACGAAACATCGGTTCGCCGTCGTCGCGGATCAATTGCGCGGCGGTTCTTCCGTGTTGTTTGGCGATCATGTGGTCGAGATCGAACAGCGGCAGATCGAGGTGCCGCGCGAGTGCGCGCGCGACGTGCGTTTTGCCGCAGCTCATAAAGCCGACGATGACGATTGGTGTGGTGGGTTTCATCTCTCGATCAGCGAGTGGAGCAAGTCGAAGAATTCCGGAAAAGAGACGGCGGCGGATTCAGCGCCGCGGATTTCGGTCTCGCCGCCGGCGATGAGCGCGGCTACGGAGAAGGCCATGGCGATGCGATGATCGCCGTAAGAGTCGACGGATGCGCCGCGCAGTTTTGTTGGGCCGGAAACAGAAAGTCCATCTGCGAGCTCCTCAACATCGGCGCCCATTGCGCGCAGATTTTTTGCGGTCGTGGCGAGTCGATCACTCTCTTTGTGACGCAGTTCGCCGGCATCCCGTATTTCAATTCCGCCTTGAATCTGTGTTCCCACCACTGCTAACAAAGGTAATTCGTCAATCAATGATGGAATCAGGCCGCCGCAAAGCATTCGATCCTCGTCTCGCCCCAAGCCATTGAAACCGCCCCGAACTGTGAGAGTCCCGACCGGTTCGTTACGTTCAACTTGCAAATCTGTCTGCGAGAGACCAGCGCCCCACGAGCTCAATACCGACAAAAAAGCAGCGCGCGTAGGATTCAATCCGACGCCTTCGATGATGAGCTCGGAACCGGGCAACAGCATTGCCGCCGCGATGAAGAACGCCGCCGAAGAGATATCGCCCGGAATCGTGATCGAGCCACCAGTAAACCGCGCCGGCCCATCAAGCGCGACTGACAGATCATCCTTTACTACAACCGAAACACCAAAACCGTTGAAGAGACGTTCTGTGTGGTCGCGTGAAGGAGATGTCTCGATGACGGTCGTACGGCCTTCGGCGTTGAGCCCGGCGAACAGAATGGCCGACTTCACCTGCGCGCTCGCGACCGGCAGTTTGTAAGTAATCGCGCGCGGATTGCTCGAGCCGTGGATTTTCAACGGCGGTTTGCCGCCGGTAGCTTCGATGGTGGCGCCCATCAATTCGAGCGGCTCGATGATTCGCCGCATCGGCCGCGCGCTCAACGATTCGTCGCCGATCAACTCTACGGTCAGATCCTGTCCAGCCAGGACGCCCGCAAGAATTCGCATGGTGGAGCCACTGTTGCCGCAGTCCAACGGTTCTGTTGGCGCAACCAGCTTTTGACTGCCGGAAAACTTGAGTTTTCCATTCTGACGCTCGATAGAGACGCCTAAGCGTCGCAGACAGTCGAGCGTCGACGCACAATCACGCGCGGTGGAAAAGTTTGTAATCTCGGACGGACCGTCAGCGAGTGCCGCGATTAGGGCGGCCCGGTGCGAGATGGATTTGTCGCCGGGCAGCCGTAATTTGCCTTTAAGCCGTTGGGCGGGTGTTAGTTTCATGTGGTATAAATACGTCAACCCCGCTTGTTCTTAGTCGTTCCCTGCGAGCGGTTTCCCCCAGACGAAAAATGAATCATAACAGCACTCAGGGCGTCAGTCCGATGAACGACTCTGTGGCCGCGATACTTTACCCGAGTGTTTTGCTCGCCGAAGACTCGCAGGACACTCGAAATATGCTCAAACGCGCGTTTGAGATGAAGGGGTATCGAGTATTCGAAGCTGCGGACGGTCAGGAAGCACTGGAAAAGGCGCGGCAGCACCGTCCCAGTCTGGTCGTCATGGATCTGAATATGCCGGTGCTGGATGGTTTGGAAGCGATCAAACACCTGCGCGAACAGGAAGCCC
The DNA here is from genome assembly GCA_036276375.1 of Pyrinomonadaceae bacterium. Lineage (GTDB taxonomy): Bacteria > Acidobacteriota > Blastocatellia > Pyrinomonadales > Pyrinomonadaceae > PSRF01. The sequence continues at coordinate 7,350 of DASUOZ010000168.1, forward strand.
CGGGCGAACAGGTACCGATCGTTGCGATAACAGCCTTCGATGTACCCGGAATGGAAGACGCGGCGCTGGAGACCGGCTGTAACCGTTACCTCCGCAAGCCCCTCGATTTAGACGAGCTCGACAGCGCCCTGCGGAGTTTCGGCTTTATAGTCTGACGCTTGCTCAGGGTTAGCAGCCCTACTTTCTTGACACGCAGACTCGCCGCGTGTTACACCCTCGAACTCCTGATCAGTAGTATGTAGGTACAGAAAGCAGCCAGAGTCCTCGCACAGTGGCTTTCGGAGAGGCCTTGCATAAGGGTTGACCGTAGAGACGACCGAGTTAAGTTTGCCCAGCCGAATCGAAACGGTTGCGGCCGCGGCCGCCGCCGTGGCTCAGTTCGTAGGCCGCTCAGGAGTCAGCGATGATGCTGCTTTCGGCATCGACATGGCCGTGCGCGAGGCTGTGACTAACGCCGTGCTGCACGGCAATCGTCAGGACGAAAACAAGACCGTAGAGATAGTTTTGAAAAGCTCGCCTGACGCTGTGGAAATCAGCGTCCATGACCAGGGCCCCGGGTTCAATCCAGAAGACGTCCCAGACCCAACCGCTTCGGAGAACCTTTTGAAGACCTCGGGCCGTGGCATCTTTTTCATGCGTACTTTTATGGATGAGGTTGACTGGTTGATCAGACCCGAAGGTGGTACAACAGTGCGCATGCTCAAGCGACGTTAATTCGCAATTGCATAAAGGAGAGTTCTAACAATGGCTGAGTTGAATATCAACGAGCGTCAAGCAGGAGATGTAACCGTTCTCGACATGAACGGAAAGATCACGATTGGTGAAGGCAGCGTGGCGTTGCGTACGGCTGTCCGGCGTCTGCTTGAAGAAGGTAAGAAGCGAATTCTGTTGAATCTTGCCGGCGTGGGCTACATCGATTCCAGCGGCATCGGTGAATTGGTTTCCAGCTACACCGCGATCGGCAAAGAAGGCGGTCAGCTCAAGCTCCTCAACCTCACGCAGAAGCTTCAGGACCTGTTGACCATCACCAAGCTGTTGACTGTGTTTGATGTTTACGAGAGCGAACCAGAGGCGCTCAACAGCTTTAAGTAATCACACGAGTGACCGCAAACGCGGTTACGGTAACGGAGAAACAACATGGCCGAGCTCGATGTGAAGGAACGACAAGCGGGAGACGTAACGATTCTCGACTTGCGCGGTGAAGTGCGAATCGGCGAGGGAAGTATCGCCCTGCGCGATGCGATTCGAAACCTGACGGATACCGGCAAAAAGAAGCTGCTGCTGAACCTTGCGGGCGTCAGCTACATCGACTCGAGCGGCATCGGCGAGTTGATTGCCAACTACACGACCGTGAGCCGTCAGGGTGGACAGCTCAAGTTGCTCAAACTAACGGATCGGGTACAGAACCTGCTGGTGATTACAAAACTGCTGACCGTCTTCGATGCCTACGACGACGAGGCAGAAGCGTTGAAGAGTTTTAGTTGACGAGGCTAAGGCCACGGACCTTCACGGAAGAACACGGACTGTCCGTGTTAGCCCGTGAAAGTCTGTGGCCTTATTACTGATGTTCCGTGCTGCATTTCGCCGTCTGCTGGCGATCGACGACCCACCCGAGCGGACGGCGCTTGCTTT